>JALYYN010000518.1 GCA_030946525.1 Actinomycetota bacterium
GCGGTGGCCGACTCCTCGGCGCCGTGGTCCATCAACAGGCGGACCAGTTCGGCGTCGCCGTTCTCCTCGGCGGCCATGAGCGGGGTGATGCCACCCTGCTGGCGGGCGTTGGGGTCGGCCCCGCCCACCAGGAGGGCGGCGACGATGTCACGGTGGCCGCCGGCGACGGCTGAGTGCAGCGCCTGGACCTCCATGTCGTTGCGGGCGACGGCGCCCACCTCGGCCCCGCGGTCCAGGAGGAGGCGGACGGCGTCGCCCCGACCGAAGAAGGCGGCCAGGTGCAGGGGTGCGAACCCGTCGCCCGACCATGCCCCGACCAGGTTGGGATCGTCCTCGGCCAGCGCGGTCAGGCGGTCGACGTCGCCCACTGCGGCCGCATCGAAGACGTCCAGCTCCGGGGTCGCCTCCAGCACGGCATCGGCCAGGTCCTGGCGCTGGGCGTAGAGGGCGGCGCGCACGGCCGAGACGCCCTTGTCATCCCGATCCGCTGCCGCCGACGGGTGGTCCCGGAGCTCCGACCGCACCGCGTCCACGTCCCCCGACTTGATGGCATCGAAGATGTTCATGGCGTGAAGCTTTGCAGGCCGGCCACCGCCGGATCAGGGACACGGTCCTTGACCGAACATTTGTTCGGAACTACCCTGCTGAAACTACAGTTCCTTCCTCCGAGGACGCTGTAGGCAGAGTGCCTGAAGTGGTGCAAGGCAGAGTGATTGTCACACCCCCTCCGTAGGGTGAGGCCTCGTCAACCGGCAACCCGCCGACATCCGGCGACACGTGAGAAGGGACCACCAGGGTGGAACGAGACAAGGCCCTCGAGATGGCCATGAGCCAGATCGACAAGCACTTCGGCAAGGGCTCGGTGATGCGCATGGGGGAGAAGTCCCACATGGACATCGGGTCCATCCCCACCGGCGCCCTCGCCCTCGACCTCGCACTGGGGATCGGTGGCCTCCCCCGTGGCCGGGTCGTGGAGATCTACGGCCCCGAATCCTCCGGAAAGTCCACCCTGGCCATGCACGTCGTGGCCGAGGCCCAGCGCAACGGCGGCGTGGCCGCGTACATCGACGCCGAGCACGCCATGGACCCGGTCTACGCCCGGGCCATCGGTGTCAACGTCGACGAGCTGCTCATCTCCCAGCCCGACACGGGGGAGCAGGCGCTCGAGATCGCCGACATGCTCATCCGCTCCGGGGCCATCGACGTGCTCGTCGTCGACTCGGTGGCCGCGCTCACGCCCCGGGCCGAGATCGAGGGCGAGATGGGTGACAGCCACGTGGGCCTGCAGGCCCGGCTCATGTCCCAGGCCCTGCGCAAGCTCACCGCCACCCTCAACAAGACCGACACCATCGCCATCTTCATCAACCAGCTGCGGGAGAAGATAGGTGTCATGTACGGCTCACCCGAGGTCACCCCCGGAGGGCGGGCGCTGAAGTTCTACTCATCGGTCCGGCTCGACATCCGCCGCATCGAGGCCATCAAGGACGGGACCGAGGTGATCGGGAACCGGACGCGGGTCAAGGTGGTCAAGAACAAGTGCTCGGCGCCCTTCCGCCAGGCCGAGTTCGACATCATGTTCGGCAAGGGCATCAGCCGGGAGGGCTCCCTGCTCGATGTGGGGGTCGACCTCGGCCTGGTGAAGAAGTCGGGTGCCTGGTACACCTACGACGGGGAGCAGCTGGGCCAGGGCCGCGAGAACGCCAAGGCCTTCCTGGTCGAGAACCCCGAGATCATGGTGGAGGTCTCCGAGCGAATCCGCCAGCAGGTCGCGCCGGCGCCGGTGTCGCCGGGCGGGGCCGCTCCGGTCGCCACCCTCGACCCCGACGACCAGCCCATCACCCTGGAGTGACCGAACGCGCCATCACCGCCCCGGGTCATCCGGGGCGGTGATGGCGGCACGACCAGGCACCGATGCCGTCCTAAGGTGCATCCGTGGCGGACCCGCTGCTCGAATGTGAGGCGCACGGCACGCCGACCCGGCTGACCTGTGCCGAGTGCGGCAGGCCGATCTGCCCGAAATGCCTGGTCAAGACGCCTGTCGGCCTGAAATGCGAGGAGCACGCCCAGGGCATCGCCCCCCGCTTTGATCGGCGGGTGGCCCCCTACGCCCTCGGCGCACTGGTGCTGGTCGCCCTGGCCGTGGTGATCCTCGCTGCGGCCGTCTTCCGTCAGGACGGTGGTGGTGGAGCGACGGCGACCTCGGTGCCCGTCCCCGAGCCGGGAGGAGATGCCGGGACGGGCGGACGGGTCGAGCCCGCCCAGGTGTTCGTCGTGAACATCGACGGCTCGTCGCCCCATACCCTCACCAACCGGCCCCTCGCCTTCGACGCCAGTCCCGCCTGGGCGCCCGACGGCGAGCACATCGCCTTCGAGAGCACCGAGGACGGCAGGCGCGCCATCTGGGTGATGCAGTCGGACGGGCTGCGCCTGCGGCGGCTCACCGACGACGCCGGCGCCGACTCAGCTCCGGCGTGGTCGCCCGACGGCAGCCGGATCGCATTTGCGAGCGACCGTGACGGCAATCAGGAGATCTACGTCACCGGCGCCGACGGGACCGACACCCGGCGGCTCACCGAGAACCCGGCGACCGACGGCTTCCCGGTCTGGTCGCCCGACGGCACCCGGATCGCCTTCGTCAGCGACCGGGATGGCCAGTCGGGCCTCTGGGTCATGGGCGCCGACGGGGCCGGCCCGACCCGGCTGGTGCCGGGCCAGGCGTCGCCGGCGCGGGTCGCCTGGTCGCCGGACGGTCGGTCGCTCGCCTTCGGGAGCGACAGGGATGGCGGCAACCTCGACGTCTACGTGGCCGGGGCCGACGGCTCGGCTGTCACCCGGCTGATCGGCGGCCCGGGCCAGGACGGCGAGCCGGCCTGGTCGCCCGACGGCACCCGCTTGGCCTTCGCCAGCGACCGGGACGGGGCGGCCGAGGTCTACCTCGCCAACCGGGACGGCTCCGGCCTGGTCCAGCTGACAACCAGACCTCGGAGCTTCACGCCGGCGTGGGCTCCGGACGGCAGGACCCTGACCTACATCAACGACCCGGCGCCCACCCGGTGATCGCCGGCGCGTGCAGGAACCGTGGGTGTATGCGTCGAACATGTAGGCAGTGGTCGAAGTCCTGAAGGTCTCGAGCAAGTCCAACCCGAACTCCGTCGCCGGGGCCCTGGCCGGTGTGCTGCGCCAGTCCGGGGCGGTCGAGGTGCAGGTCGTGGGGGCCGGCGCCCTGAACCAGGCGGTGAAGGCCATCGCCATCGCCAGGGGCTTCGTCGCCCCGTCGAACATCGATCTCGTCTGTATCCCGACCTTCGCCGACATCGAGATCGACGGTCAGAGCCGCACCGCCATACGGCTGGCCGTCGAGGACCGGGCCCACCGCCACCCCGTCGCCGAGGGCATCGCCCCCCCGCTGGCCACCCCCGTCCTCACCTGACGGGATCGCCCGCCCAGCGGGCGAAGGTGCGACGTGCCGACGGAGAGACTCGAACTCTCACTGACGACGCCCTAAACGTCGTGCCTCTGCCAGTTGGGCTACGTCGGCCGGTCCCGGCTCGACCCGGGTCGTCCTTCAGGATACGTAGGTTCGGGAACCGGCGATACTGGAGGAATGATCTCTACCTGGGTCGTCTCCGACGTGACGTGCGGGCATTGCAAGGCTGCCATCGAGGGTGAGGTCGCCAAACTGCCCGGCGTCGAGCGAGTGGACGTCGACGTCGACACCAAGCGGGTGACGGTCGAGGGCGACGTGGCCCGTGACGACGTGGTCGCTGCCATCGTCGAGGCGGGGTACGAGGAGATCCTGGCCGAGTAGGCGGACGCCCGCTCCACAAGGGCGGGCTCCCAGGTAGCCTCGCAGGCATGACTCCTACCTTCACTGCGGACACCTTCGTCGGCGATCGGTCGAGCGAGGTCTACTCGCGGCTGCTCAAGGAGCGGATCGTGTTCCTCGGCACCCAGGTGGAGGACGCATCGGCCAACCTCATCTGTGCCCAGCTCCTCCTGCTGCAGTCCGAGGACCCGGACCGGGACATCTACCTGTACGTCAACTCGCCCGGCGGCTCGGTGTCGGCCGGCATGGCCATCTACGACACCATGCAGTACGTCAGTTGCGACGTGGGCACTATCTGCCTGGGCATGGCCGCGTCGATGGGCCAGTTCCTGCTGTGCGCCGGCACTCCCGGCAAGCGCTACGCCCTCCCGCACTCCCGGGTCCTGATGCACCAGCCCTCGGGCCAGATGCAGGGCGCGGCGGTCGACATCGCCATCGCCGCCGAGCAGATCATGGCGCTCAAGAAGATCATGGCCCAGCGCATCGCCCAGCACACCGGCCAGACGGTCGAGCAGGTCGAGCTCGACTCCGACCGCGACCGGTGGTTCACGGCCGAGGAGGCCAAGACCTACGGCATCATCGACCACGTGATCTCGAGGGCCGCCCAGGTCGCAGCCTGACCGGCACCGGCGGACGGCGGCCATGAAAGTCATCGTCACCGGCTCCCACGGACTCATCGGCGGCGAGCTCGTCGCGCAGCTGCGGGCCGGTGGCCACCAGGTCACGAAGTTGGTGCGCAACAGCCAGCCGGGCCTGGGCGAGGCGGCGTGGGATCCGGCCGGGGCGACGATCGAGGCGGCCAAGCTCGAAGGTCACGACGCCGCCGTCCACCTCGCCGGGGTCGGCATCGGCGATCATCGGTGGACCGACGAGCACAAGCGGGCCGTGCTGGACAGTCGCGTGCAGGGCACGACCCTGCTCGCCCGTACCCTCGCCGGTCTGTCGTCGCCGCCGGCGGTGCTGGTCTCGGGGTCAGCCGTCGGCTATTACGGCACCGACCGAGGCGACGACGAGCTCACCGAGACCGACGAGCGGGGTTCCGGCTTCCTGGCCGACGTCGTCGCCGCCTGGGAGGAAGCGGCCGCACCGGCCGCCGACGCCGGCATTCGGGTGGCCCTGGCCCGCAGCGGCGTCGTGCTGACGGCCAAGGGCGGGGCGCTGAAAAAGCAGCTCCTTCCGTTCAAGGCGGGGATCGGCGGCCGCCTCGGCACGGGGAAGCAGTGGCTGAGCTGGATCTCCCTGGACGACGAGATCGCCGCCCTCGTGCGCCTCGCCGCCGCCGACGGGCCCTCCGGGCCCGTCAACGTGACGTCGCCCGACCCGGTGACCAACGCGCAGTTCACCGCCACCCTGGCCCGGGTGCTGCGCCGGCCGGCCTTCATGCCGGTACCGACTCCTGCGCTGCACGCCCTGTTCGGCAAGGAGATGGTGGCCGAGATGCTCCTCGGCGGCCAGCGGGTCGTTCCCGCGGCCCTGCAGTCGGCGGGCTTCCTGTTCAGCCACCCCGGCCTCGAGGACGCTCTCCGAAACACGCTCGGCTGAGCAAAATAGGGTTCGCCCACGGCCGGAAAAGTCCATTCTGGGCTTGGAACCCTTTTGCGAAACTGTTGTTCTGTCTTATTTAGGAAAAAAGTCGCTCGCGTATTTAGGTCTTTCGACTCTCTCTGTCGCAGCCGGTTCGGTCGATAATTCCTCTGTGACGCACACGCGTCCGTTGAAAGAAGAGGAGTGTCATGCGGCTTACTCACAAGCTCAAAGTGGCGCTGGGGGCTACCGTCGTAACGGTTGCGGTCGCCGGCGCTGCGTTCGCCTACTTCACCACCACCGGCGCGGGGACCGGGACCGGCACGGT
>JALYYN010000527.1 GCA_030946525.1 Actinomycetota bacterium
GTGTCCGGCCAGACGACCGTGGTCCCGGCGTCCTGGGCGACCACGGCCAGGTGGCTGCCCAGCATGACGCCCTCGCCGGTGAAGGACCCGACGGTGGCGTCGAACCGCCGATCGGAGACGACGCCGAGGGTGAAGGACCGACCGCCGTCCGATGACGACGCCACGACGACGTCGGCCAGCACGCCGGCCGGATCCGCGCTCCGATCGTAGAAGGCCACATCGACGCGCCCGGCGGGTGACACGCCCACGCCGGGCAGGAACTGGTCGCCCCGCACCGGACCGACGGCACGGGGTGGCGACCACGACGCCGCGCCGTCGTCCGAGCGGGAGAGCAGGACGTCGTGCCCGGACTCCCAGGCGGCGAAGATCCGGTGGCGGACGGGATCGACGGCGAAGGCGGGGGCAGGCGACAGGTCGACCAGGACGCGCTGGTCGGGGACGACGTCCGCCGTCACCGTCACACCCGCCCCGAACGTTCGACCGCCGTCGCTGGACGTCCAGGAAACGACCCGCCACCGTGCCGCAGGGGCCGGGCCGGGCAGGCCCTGGTCGGTCGATTCGTAGGTGTCGCGGTCGTCGCCCAGGTCGAGGGCGCCGACGAACACGCCTCCGCCCGGCAATCCCACCACGCTGGGCTGGACGGCCAGGCGGTCCGGCTCGCTGACCGCAACGGGGGCGGCGAAGCTGCGGCCGCCGTCGTCCGACCGGGCGACGACGACGGGGTTCGGCGGATCGGAGAAGCCGAGCGACTTGTCGGCCCTCGCCGGCCCGGCCTGGATCCACGCGGCCAGCACCGCTCCACCGTCGACGGCCAGACGGGGTTGGAACGTGAGGGCGCCGGCCACCTGTGTTGCCGGACCGTCGGCTACGAAGCCGGGCGTGAAGCGCTGGAGCCACAGGGAGTCCGGCAGGTCGAACGCTCCGGAGGTGGGGGTGAAGAGGACGAGCAGGTTGCCGCCGGCATCGAAGGCGACGTCGGGCCAGAAGCAGTTGTGGGCCCCGGCCGGCAGCGGCAGGTCGAGGGGCCGCCAGGCCCGGCCGGCGGACGTCGACACGGACACGGTGCAGTTGAGCCTGGGGGCGTCGACCCGACCGGCGACCACCATGACCTCGGGGCGGCCCGGCGCGACGACGGCGACGGGGGAGGTGTTGGTGTTGATCGCCGACTCGGGGTCGTCGGTCACCGCCTCCGTCGGCCCGGGTCGTACCCGGGGCGGCGCGCCCCGGATGCCGAGGGCGGCGACCGCGATGCCCAGGGCGGCGAGCGCCGCGCCACCCCAAGCCCGGCTCCGCACGGGGGCCACGGTAGCGCCCGGATCGCTGCGCCTACTGGTTGAGGAACTCCGTTCCCTGTCGGGGCCGTAGGCCCTCGGGGCGGAAACGGAAATAGGCCCAGAGGCCGACCGAGATGGCGCCGAAGATGGCGAACAGGACGATGACGCCGATCGCCACCTGGCCGCTCGTGTGACCGATGTACCCGCTGTTGGGCGACAGGAGGACGTGGATCGTGCTGAACAGGCCGAGGAACATCAGCAGCGCCCAGGTCGCCCGGCTCCAGTCGATGACCTCCCGGCCATCGAGGAAGCGCATGGGGAGCATGGCCACCGCCAGGCCCTCGACACCCCACAGGAAGATGAGGGCCAGGCACGCCTCCATCCCGATCCACCAGGGGCTGGCGTGGGGCTGGGCTGCGGCGTGCGACACCGGGATGCGCAGGAACCATGCCCCGACGCTGAGGAACAGGGCGAAGAGCCAGTTCGCCGCCGTCAGCCGGCCCTGGGTGTCCTTGGACATGGTGCTGCGGAAGGCGAGGCCGGCGAGGGCGCCGTAGAAGTACCCGGGCTGGAAGTGCAGGAGCCGTGACAACGCCACCATCACGATCGAGATGACGAGCGTTCCGGGCAGGAACTCGAGCTTGCCCCACTCCCCGGTGCGATGGTGGATGGCGATGTCGGCGGGGAGGCTGAAGCCCACGCTCATCACCAGCAGGGCCATGCTGTAGCCGACCACGAGGACGAGGCTGCTCCAGTTGAGCCCGAAGTTCGGGCTGAGAAATCCGACGACGATGGCGGTCAGCACGGTGAGCAGGAAGAACTCGAGGTTGCGGCTGGCGCTGGACACGGCCTCCACGGCACGGGCCGGCATGCGGAACCAGCCGCGTATCTCGTCGTAGTTGTCCTCGACGGTGGAGTTGAAGAGCTCGAACGGGAAAGCGAACAGCAACAGGATGCCGGCCGCCACCGCCGCGCTGGTCGCGATCCGGGCCAGGCTCGTCGAGACCTGGCCGGGCTCGGCCAGCGAGGTGACGAAGGCGCTGCGGTGGACGCTGGCGTTGGTGACGACGAAGCTCGACGAGGCCCGCACCGAGCGCCCGGAGGGACTGCACGACGTGGACACCTCGTACGAGCCCGGCTTGGTGTCACCGGGGACGGACAGGCCCTGGGCCTTGACCGCGCCGGTCGTGTCCGGCGTGGCCGACCCGACGCGCTTCCCGTTGAAGAAGAAGTAGACGGTGCCGCAGTCGGTGTAGCCCGACCCGGAGATCTCCAGGCCCACGCCCGGTGGCCCGGTGGGCTGATGATCGGGGGACACCGCCTCGACGGTCGGGGGCGGGGTCGGAGGCTTCGGCGGCGCGGTGGTCGACGTGGTGGGCGGTGGCGCCGTGGTCGACGTGACCGGCGGGAGGGTGGTCGATCCGGGGACGGTCGTGGGGGCGACAGTCGAGGCCGTCGTTGGGGTGGTGACGATCGGCACCGTGGTCGCGGGCACCGTCGTGGGCGCCAGGGTCGTCGGCGGGCGGGTCGTCGTGGTCGTCGGCGGCAGGGTCGTCGTGGTCGTGGTCGTCGTGGTCGTGGTCGTCGTGGTGCTGGTGGTCGTCGTCGTCGGCGGGAGGGTGGTGGTCGTCGAGGTAGTCGTCGGCGGAAGCGTCGTCGTCGTGCTCGTCGGCGGCAAGGTCGTGGTCGTAGTGGTGGTCGTCGGCCGAAGGGTCGTCGTGGTGGACGGCAACACCGTCGTGGTGGTCGGCGGCAACGTCGTGCTGGTGGTGGTCGTCGTCGGCGGCAACGTCGTCGTGGTGGTCGGCGGCAACGTCGTGCTGGTGGTGGTGGTCGTCGGCGGCAACGTAGTGGTCG
>JALYYN010000529.1 GCA_030946525.1 Actinomycetota bacterium
GAGCTAGAGGCGCTCGAAGCATCATCTTGACCGATGCCCCCCAGGGTGACCGAGGGGACTTGAACCCCCGACCTCCAGGGCCACAACCTGGCGCTCTAACCAGCTGAGCTACGGCCACCATGCAACCCGACCAGCATGGCACACGCCCACCGGGACGCGCGCTGGCGATGCGGCATCAGATCAGCCGCCGCTCGGTCGCCCAACGGGTCAGGTCGTGCCGGTTGGAGAGCTGCAGCTTGTGGAGCACGGACGACACATGCGTCTCCACGGTGCGGGCCGAGATCGCCAACTCGGTGGCGACGGCCTTGTAGGGGTAGCCCCGGGCGATCAGGCGCAGGACCTCCTGCTCGCGGGCGGTGAGCTGGTCGAGGTCGGGGTCCGCAGAGGGGCCGGGGCTGGCCGCGAAGGCATCGAGGACGAAGCCGGCCAGCCGGCGGGAGAACACCACGTCGCCGTCGGCCACCCGGCGGATGGCGTCGGCCAGCTCGGGTCCCGAGATGGTCTTGGTGACGTAGCCGCGCGCGCCGGCCCGGATCACGCCGATGACGTCCTCGGCCGCGTCGGACACCGACAGGGCCAGGAAGCGCACCTCGGGCGCGGTGGGCGCCACGCCCTGGACGACGGCGCGCCCACCGCCGTCGGGAAGGTGGACGTCGAGCAGCACGACGTCGGGCCGCCGCTCGAGGATCATCTCGACTGCGGCGTCGACCTCGGACGCCTCGCCCACCACGTCGACCGCGTCGCCCAGCTCGGCTCGGACCCCGGAGCGGAACAGCTCGTGGTCGTCGACGAGGAACACCGTCGGCCGCATCATCGGGACAGGGTCATCGGGACGGGCCCACACCGGCCATTCGGAGCTCGACCTCGGTGCCCTCGCCGGGCGTGGTCTTCACGACCGCCCTCCCGCCGTGGCGGGCCATCCGGTCGACGATGGACTCGCGCACCCCGTGACGGTCCGCCGCCACCCGGTCGAGGTCGAACCCGGCGCCCCAGTCCCGGACGAACACCGACGCCTCGCCGTCGCGCACCTCGGCGTAGACCGACACCGTCTCGTCGCCGGACCACTTCGCCGCGTTCACCATCGCCTCCCGGGCCGCGGCCACCAGGGCGCGGAGCCGGTCGTCCAGGGGCAGGTCGCCGACGGCCACCACGTCGATGCTGATCCCGTGCCGGCCCTCGACCTCCTCGCCGGCGCGGGTGAGAGCGGCAGCGAGGCTGTCGGCCGCCGCCGGGTCCTGGTCGTTCTCGAACAGCCAGCCCCGCAGCTCCCGCTCCTGGCGCCGGGCCATGGTGACGATGGCGCGGGGGTCATCCGCGTTGCGCTGGATGAGGGCGAGGGTCTGCAGGACGGAGTCGTGCAGGTGGGCAGCGAACTCGGCCCGTTCCTCGGACCGGATGCGCTGGCGCCGCTCCTGGGCCAGGTCGCGGCCCATCCGCAGCCAGAACGGCCCGGTGATCAGGGCCAGGCCGCCGACGATGCCCACCGTCGCCAGCAGGCCCTGGCGAACCGCCGAGAACGCATCGCTGGCGGCGAGGAAGGCGGCGACGCCGCCGACCACCAGGGCGACGCCGAGGACGACGCGGGCCAGGGCGCCGCGCCGCAACCGGAGATCCGAGCCGGTCGCGCCGGGGCGTGGCCGCCGGTCCGCGCCTCGGAGCGACGGTCGATCGTCGACGAGACGGAGCAGGGACGAGCGGTCCTCGTCGCTCGCCTGGCGCCAGATCACCGCCAGGCCGATCCCGGCCAGGAGAATCGGCCAGACCACGCCGTCGTTGAACCAGATCCCCGTCGCCCGCACGAGGAGAAGGCCGCCGAGCACGATGGAGCCGATGGCGAGCACCTCGGCCAGGTCCCGCCCCCGGTCCCTGACCGCGGCCTGGGCCAACGAGCCGGCACTGCCCTCCTCGGGCAGGAACAGCCATGCGGCGACGTACAGCAGCGCACCCGTGCCGCCCGCCACGGTGAGCGCCACGACGGCGACCCGCACGACGAGCGGGTCGAGCCCGACCGCTCTTGCCACGCCGCCGCACACCCCGGCGAGCACCCTGTCCTCGCGGCTGCGAGCCAATCGCCCGAACACCCGGTGCCCCCGCCGGTCGGTCGTGTCGCTCACCCCTCCGATGATCCCATGAGCGACGCGATCCGACCACGGGGTCGGGCACGTACCCGGCCTCCGTACATCTACGGGATCCACCCGTACCGTCCCGGATGGAAGATGCGGCCCGGCAGGCGCACGATCGACCCATGGACACCGTGAACGACAACCCTCCTCCGACCTCTCCCCCCTCGCCGGGGTATGCGCCCCGGCCGAAGCTCACCCGCTCGACCGGCGACAAGGTCGTCTCCGGGCTCTCCGGCGGCCTGGGCCGCTACTTCGGCGTCGACCCGATCGTCTTCCGCATCGCCTTCGTCGTGATGGCCCTCGCGGGCGGATCGGGTGTGCTGCTCTACCTGATCGGCTGGCTGCTCATACCCGACGACCGGGGTGCCGGCGCCCTGCCGCGCGTCGGCAGGGAGCGCAATCAGAAGCTGGTGGCCGCGATCCTCGCCGGCGTCGGGGTCCTGCTGCTCGCCGACCGGCTGACAGCCCGCCACGGCGGGGACGTGCCGGTCGGCCTCGTACTGGTGGGGATCGGCGGCCTCGTCCTGTGGTCCCGCCGCACCCATGACGGCACCGGGGGACCTCCGGTGGCGCCGCCGCCGCCTCCGTCGGCCGGGCCGCCCGTGGCGCCGGGGCCTGCGTGGTCGGCGCAGCCCGCCC
>JALYYN010000535.1 GCA_030946525.1 Actinomycetota bacterium
CACCTTCCTCCCGAGGTGCGCGACGCTCCCTCGCCGTTCGCCGACCCCGTCGACGTCGACCACGACGCCCCCCTCATCGACCGGCTGGTCGCCTGGACCGGGCGCCGTCCCTGACGCCGCGGGCCGCCGGCGCCGGCCTCTGGCAGTCTCGGGCGTGGCCGGAACGAGGACCCGGGTGCTGACCGGGCGGGAGCTGAACCGGGCCCTGCTG
The DNA here is from genome assembly GCA_030946525.1 of Actinomycetota bacterium. Classification (GTDB taxonomy): domain Bacteria; phylum Actinomycetota; class Acidimicrobiia; order Acidimicrobiales; family AC-14; genus CADCTB01. The sequence goes on from JALYYN010000535.1 coordinate 212, forward strand.
GCCCGCCAGCTCCTGCTCCGGCGGGCCGCCCTCCCGGTCCCCCGTGCGCTGGAGGCCATGGGCGGCCTCCAGGCCCAGTACGCGCCGTCGATGTACATCGGGTTGTGGTCCCGGATCGAGGGGTTCGAGCGGGCACGGCTGACCCGGGCACTCGTGGCGCGGGCGGTCGTCCAGGGCACGCTCATGCGGGTGACGATCCACCTGGTCTCGGCCCGGGACTACTGGCCGCTGGCGCTCGCCGTGCGGGCGTCCCGGCGGAAGGTGTGGTTGCGGGCCGCCCGTGCCGTCGCGGGGGAGGAGGGCGCGGCGGCGGCCGCCGAGCGCCTGGGCGTCCGGTTGCGGGAGGGTCCGGTCCGCCGGTCCGAGCTCGACGCCCTGGTAGGCAAGGAGCACGCCGTCGGCGTCGGGCTGTGGGTCGATCTCGTGCGGGCCCCCCCTTCGGGCACCTGGGAGCGACGGCGCGCCGACCTGTACGCCTCCGCCGAGGAATGGTTGGGCCCGCCGGCCATCGACCCCGGCGCAGCCGTCGAGCACCTGGTCCGACGGTACCTCGGTGGCTTCGGGCCCTCGACGTCGGGGGAGCTGGCGGACTGGGCCGGGATCCCGGTCGCCGAGGTGGCGCCGGTGCTCGAGCGACTGCCGCTACGACGGTTCCGGGCCGAGGACGGTCAGGTCCTGTTCGACCTGCCTCGCGCCCCGCTTCCCGGAGCGGCCACGCCGGCGCCGGTGCGGTTCCTGCCGACGTGGGACGCCATGCTCCTCGTCCACGCCCGTCGCAAGCAGGCGATCGCCGAGGAGCACCGCCCGCTGATCTTCAGCACCAGGACGCCGCAGTCGGTCGGCACGTTCCTGGTCGACGGAGCGGTGGCCGGCACGTGGTGGTACCGGGACGGGCGGGTGCAGGTCGCCCCGTTCGAGCCGCTCCCTCCCCGCGTCGAGGCGGAGGTCGACGAGGAGGCCCGGCGGCTCACGGCGTTCCACCAGTGACGGGCCGGAGGCCGGCAGCGGCCAGGACCGACGCCGCCGCCCGCTGCCCGGAGCGCACCGCTCCCTCCATGTGGCCCCCGCCGATTGCGGAGGTCTCGGCGCCCGCCCAGAACAGCCGGCCGTTCATGGCGGGCCGGGTGAAGGCGGCGTCGCCGTACGCCGCCGGCTCGTCCACCCAGATCACCTCGTCGTTGGTGTAGGGGTCCTCGGACCAGTCCCGCTCGAAGTACTGGACGGGATCGGCGGCCTCGGGACCGAACAGCCGACCGAGCTGGTCGAAGACGGAGTGCGTGCGTTCGTCGAAGCCGGGGTCCCGGTGGGCGTGGTCGGCCGAGAGGAAGCCCCAGAGCCCGGCCACCGCGCCGTCGGCGGTGCAGGCGTCGTGAACCTCGATCAGCGGGCCCGCCCGGCTGAAGGCGAGGCCCGAGCGCCCCGCCTCCCGCCAGAACGCCGACTCGTAGACGGCGACACACTTGTGGGCCCGGGCCATCCATGTCGGAGTGGCGGACATGGCCCGGACCAGGTCGTCGCCCAGCGGTGGGGTGAAGGCGATGTCCTGCGCGGCCAGGCGGGGCGGGACGGCCACCACGACGAAATCCGCCGTCACTTCCGGGACGACGCCGTTCTCGTCGTCGTCGGTGACGACCACCATCCGGTCACCCGCCCGCCCGATGGCGGTGACCTCGGTGCTCAGAGACATGGCGCCGACGGGCAGCCGGGCGGCGAGCCGACGGCAGAGCACGTGGGCGCCGCCGACGAACCGGTGCTCCGACGGCGCCGGAGGCGGGAGGTCGACCGTCGTCGGCGACGGCCCGGCCGAGGCGTCGTCGACCACGGCCAGGCCCCGGCGGAACTGCGCGAACGACTCGACCCCGAGGTCCTCGGCCAGGGCCCGGACGGCGGGCTGGTCGGACCAGTGCCACGTGGCGCCGAGGTCGAACCAGGCGTCGTCCAGGCCCTCGGGCGCGAGGGTCCTGATCCGGCCGCCGACCGCGGCGCGGGCCTCGACGAGACGGACGGACATCCCGGCGGCGTGCAGGGCGTCGGCGGCGGTAAGGCCGGCCAGCCCGCCGCCGACCACCACCACCTCCGTGCTCACCACCGCGTGGTCATTGGGCCCGGTCACTCAGTCGGCGACGTCCTTCTGGGCGATCACCCGGGTGGGGCGGACACGCACCAGCAGTTCGCCCGCCACCGCGTTGCGCCGGCCGTACTCCTCGGCGCGGTCCTCGCCCATGTAGCGGCCTCCGATGCGGGTCGCCCAGGTGAACAGGGCGACCGGGTCCTCGCTCACCTCCGCCGAGCCCTCTATGACCACGAAGGCGAAGGGGGGCTGGTCGTCGTCGACACAGAGCGCCACCCGCGGCTCGCCCAGGATGTTCCGACCCTTGACCGTGCCCGCGCCCGTCATGAAGACCACCGTGTCGTCGTCGTCCAGGGCGATCCAGATCGGGGCCACGTGAGGCCGGCCGTCGGCCCGGACCGTGGCGAGCTTGGCCGTCCGTACCGGCGTGGTCAGGAACGCCCGCCACTCCGCCGCGGTCATGTCTGCCACCGGCGGAGTGTACGCGTCGCTACCCGCAGTGAGCCTCGTGCTCCTCGTCGACCCATTCGGCCTCGCACCGCAGGTTGCACCGCTGCGGACCGACCTGGTGCCGGATCCGACGGGCGACGTCGGCGGCAGCGAGGACGACGTTGTGGGCGATGATCCGGCCCCAGGAGTAGCGGCACGTCCCGTCGGCCCCGACGATCAGCGGAGAGACCTCGTCGACATGGGCCGAGACCCGGTCGCCCTTGATGAGGATGTGCAGGCTGTCGGTGGGGGAGACTTCGCGGAAGCTGATCTTGCCGGGGTGCAGGATGGCGCCCAGGCGGCTGTCGCGACGGAACCGCCGGTCCGCCTCCAGGGCGCGGATCAGGTCGGGTGTGGTCACGTGCCCGTCCTGCTCCAGCAGGGAGGTGGCCGAGGTGCTCATCACCCCCTTCTACGGTGCCGATCAGCGCGGAGGATGCCCGGCGAGCAGGCCGGGTGCCGGGCGACGCACAGCCGGTGTCGCGGGCCGACGCGCGAGCCCGCCTGTTTCGGTTCCGTCGTGAACGGTGACAACGGGAAGATGCTCCTACTTATCCTTCTCATCGTCCTGATCGTGGTGGCGTTCGGCGGCGGCTTCGGGTACGGAGGTGGCACGTACCGCGGCCCGGGGATCGGCCTCGGCGGCATCCTCCTGGTCATCCTGCTGATCCTGCTGCTCACCGGGAACCTCGGCCTGTAGCCAGCCGGCGGAGAGCCGCGGGCTGAGTCAGTCGGCGGCGGAAGCGGGCCGGAGGCGGCGCAGGCGACGGGTGGCGATCGCCAGGCCGACCGCGGCCACGAGCACCAGGCGGCCGACCGCCGACCACCCGGCGGGGATGCCGGACCGTTCGAGATCGGCTGCTGCGTGGGTCAGTCCGACCAGCACCGATTGCGCCAGCCACCCCGGCGAGAGCTGGGCGATGCCGGCGAGCCCCGCCCCCAGTAGGCGCTCGACGATGATGACCAGGGCGAGGGACCATACGACGGGTCGGCGGAACGTGGCGCCGATGGCCAGGAACAGGGCGAGGTAGGCGCCGCTGCCGGCCACGGCGGCAACGGCGGCCGGTCCTGCGCTGCCCGGCGCGCCCGCGGCGACAGCCGAGGCCGCCACCGCCGGAGCGAGGAGCGCGGCGGCGATCAACAGGCCGCCGGTCCACCGGCCGAGGACGATCGTCCGGTAGGGCACCGGGCTCAGCCACGTGAAGGCGAAGACGCCGGAGCGGATCTCGGCGCCGAGGATGGCGTCGCCGAGGATGAGGCAGGTGATGGGCACGATCAGGGCGTGGATGGCGGAGCCGCCGACGCGGGCGAAGGCGGTGACCGCGGGCTCGTCGGACATTTGCGACAGGAAGCCGAACAGCACCGCACCGACGAACGGCAGCAGAAGGAGGTACCGCCGTGCCGGGAGGCAGGCGCGCACGGTGTACCTGACGATGGCGACGAACGGCGTGCCCACTCGCGGCGGCGCCGTCATCGCACCAGCTCGCGGAACAGGCTCTCCAGGGAGTCGTCGAGGGGCCGCACCTCACGGAGGTGGACGGAGAGACGGCGGGCCAGCGGGGCCACCGCCGCGGCCAGGTCCCCGGCCCGGTTGGTCGTGACGACCAGCCCCGCGTCGGTCAGGCTGACCCCCGCCACCGTCGCCATGTCGAGCAGGGCGGCGCCGAGCCGGCGGGGCTCGTCGGAGCGGACCAGCACGTGTCGAGGCCGGTCGTCCATGGCATCCCGGATGGCCCGGTGGTTGCCGGCCGCGGCCAGGCGGCCGTGGATGAGCACGAGGACCCGATCCGCCAGCCGCTCGACCTCCGACAGCACATGGGAGCTGACGATCACCGTGCGCCCGTCGGCGCCCAGCGTGCGGAAGAGGGTGATGAGGCTGGCCCGCTGCACGGGGTCGGCGCCGTTCAGCGGCTCGTCCAGCACGAGGATGTCGGGCCCGGTGACGAGGGCGGCCGCCACCTTGGCCCGCTGGCGCATCCCCTTGCTGAACCCGGCCAGCTTGCGGTCGGCGGCGGCGAGCATGTCGACCGTCTCCAGGGCCCGTTCGGCGGCAGCCGGCTCGCGGACACCGTGGAGGTCGGCGACGTAGCGGACGAGCTGGCGGGCGGTGAGCTGGCCGGGCACGGCCTCGTCCTCCGGCACCAGGGCGATCCGGCGATGGACGTTCCGGTCGTGGCGCGGATCCCGCCCGTCGACCCGCACCCGCCCGGCGTTGACGCCCACCAGCCCGGTGACGGCCCGCATCAGTGTGCTCTTCCCGGCGCCGTTGGGACCGAGGAGGCCGGTCACGCCTGGGCCGAACGAGCAGCCGAGCTCCGACAGCGCCACCTTCTGGCCGAACCAGACCGAGCAGTCGTGCACTTCGACGGTGGCGTCGGCCACGAAGGCGGGATCGGCGGGGGCGACGGTGGCGGGTGCGGCCAGCTCGGCGGTCACGCCTCGACCGCCCGGTACCGGCTCAGGATGATGGCGGCACACGCCACGACGACGGCCACGTAGCAGGCCACGGCCATGGCCCCGCCACCGCTGACTCCGGACAACGGGGACTGCCGGCCGATGTGGCCCAGGAAGATGAGGTCCCGGATCTGCAGCGGAAGGGAGAGGATGTTGAGGAGCGCGGCGGGATGGCCTCCCGAGCCGGCCCGCCCTCCCCGGCGGGCGCCGATCAGGATGGCGGCGACGGTGGAGGAGACAAGAGTGACGCCGAGAATCGTCGCCCCTGCGACGATGCGCCGACCGGTCAGGGACGCGATGGCCACACCGAGGAGGGCGTAGAACAACGCCAGCGCGGCCACGGCGAGGGGCACCTGCCAGAGGACCGCGGTGTTGGCGCGCAAATAGTCGAGCGCCCCCTTGCTGACCAGCATCTGGCCGACGTAGAGCACCACCTGGGGCAGGAAGGAGAAGGCGAACACGCAGGTGAAGATGGCGCCCACCTTGGCGAGGGCGTAGTCGCGCCCGGTGAGCTGCCGGGCGAAGATGAGCGGCAACACGCGCTGGCGGCGGTCCGGGCACACGATGTCGGGCGCGACCAGCGCGACGAAGAGCAGGAGGGCGCTCGACACCCCGACGTACTCCCGGTATGTGATGAACGAGAAGTCCCGGGCCGGGCTGTCCCGCGTCAGGTAGCCGACGCCCACGTTGATGACCGCGGGGACCACGGCGATCGCCAGCAGGAGGGCGGGGGCCAGCTTCTGTCGCCACGGACGCCGGAGGCCGATGGCCCGGCGCAGCGAAGTCCGGTAGAGAGCGGCGGTCGCCGCCCGCCTCCCCCCGCGCGGTCCGTCGTACGGCCGGTATCCGCGGTCGTAGACCGCGCCGGTCGACGCGGGCGCGGTCATGCCGTCCTCGCCCCGTGGACGAACACGTCGTCCAGCGAGGTCAGGCGGTTGGTCAGCCGGTACAGCGGCAGCCCGAGGTCCGCCACCGCGTCGCGGATGGTGTCGAGCTGGGCGTCGCCGGCGACGGTGACCTCCACCGTCGCCCCCTCGTTCACCGTCGCGGTCAGGCCCAGGGACGTCAGGGCCCGGGCCAGGAGGGCGGTGCCGGCGGGCCCCACGTCGACGGTTACCGTGCCCGTCCGCTGCAGCAGCGAGGTGGTGGGCGCGTCGGTGACCAGACGCCCGGCGTCGAGCATGACCACGTGGTCGCAGACCCGGGCCACGTCGTCGAGGAGGTGGGTGGCCAGCAGGACGGAGATCCCGAAGCCGCCGAGCCGGGCGACGAGGGCGAGCATCTCCTCCCGGCCGGAAGGGTCGAGGCCCGCCGTCGGTTCGTCCAGCAGGACCAGCTCGGGATCGGCCACGATGGCCTGGGCCAGCTTGGTGCGCTGGCGCATGCCCGTCGAGAAGCCGCCCACGGGACGGAAGCGGGCCTCGTCCAGTCCCACCAGGTCGAGGACCTCCGACGCCCGCTGTCGGGCGGCCCGCACCGGGAGCCCACCCAGCTCCCCGAAGGTGGCGACCACGTCGGCCGCGGTCTGGTCGAGGGGCAGGCAGTCGTGCTCGGGCATGTAGCCGATGCGACTCCGGACGCCGATGGGATCGCCGGCGACCGCTATGCCACAGACCTCGACGCTGCCGGCCGTCGGCCGGCTCAGTCCGAGCAGCAGTCGGAACAGCGTGGTCTTGCCGGCGCCGTTGGCTCCCACCAGCCCGACCCGCCCCTCCGGGATGTCCAGATCGACTCCGTCGAGCGCCTGTATCCCGGGGTAGGTCTTCGTCAGGCCCCGGGCCCGAACGATGGTTGTCACCGCCGCGACGGTACCGGCTGTACGTCACCCGTGAACCGTGCCGGCGGACCGACGGTTCGGCCCGCCGGCATACCGCGGCCGGGGCAGCCGGTTGACTGGGGGGTGACGGCCGACCGGCACCGGGCTCAAGGGAGAGGACATATCGGTCGAAAGCGCGCCAAACCCGCCTCGTCCCACAGGAGCCCAATGTTCAAGCGCCGGTTCATCGTGTGCAGCCTGGCCGTGTTCGCTCTCCTCGTCCCGACCACTTCCTGGACGTTGCTTGCGTCGTCCTCCGAGCCGGCGGCGTCGACCGGCCCCGACCCCGTCAGCGGCGTCCTCGGCCTCGTCAACACCCTCGTCGGCGGCCTACTGGGCTCGCCCACCACGGTTGTCGCCGCGCCCGCGGGCCCGCCGGTGACCCCGCCTGCGCAGATCTGCGGCAACGCGTCGATACTGAACGGCCCTGCGACGGCGCCTGCGGGCGCGGTGACCGTTCGGCCCGGCCAGAGCCTCTTCAGCGTCACCCAAGCCAGCCCGGCGGGGACGACCTTCTGGCTGGCGGCCGGCGTCCACGACCTGGCCGCAAACGGGATGTACGGCCAGGTCCAACCCAAGGACGGGGACACGTACATCGGCGCCCCGGGCGCGGTGTTCGACGGCAAGAGCGTGAACGACTACGCATTCACCGGGCGCGCCGTCGACGTCACGATCCGCTATCTCACCATCCGCAACTTCGTCGCTCCGGGTGACGAAGGGGTGGTCAACCATGACTTCGGGACGGGCTGGGTGGTCGAGCACAACACCGTGACCACCAACGGAGGTGCCGGCGTCATGGTCGGCACCGGCAACCGCCTGGCCTACAACTGCCTGGCTGACAACTCCCAGTACGGCTTCCAGGTCTTCGGGGCCAACGTCGCCATCGACCACAACGAGGTCGCCCGGAACAACACCTACGACTACGAGAAGAAGATCCCGGGTTGCGGATGCTCGGGCGGGTCGAAGTTCTGGGGGGCCGGTCCGGCCAGGGTCACCGCCAACTACGTCCACGACAACAACGGCGTCGGCTTCTGGGCCGACACGAACACCGTGGGCGTCCTCTTCGACGGCAACTACATCTCGGGCAACTCCGCACACGGCATCGTCTACGAGACGAGCTACAACGCCCGCATCACCAACAACACCTTCCTGCGCAACGCGATCGCCGAAGGACAGACCTTCCAGAGCCGCGGCGACCCCTTCCCGATCGGGGCGATCTACATCTCCGAGAGCGGGGGTGACGCCCGGGTCAACGGTGGGACCTACGCCGACATGGAGATTTCGGGCAACTCCTTCCGGGACAACTGGGCGGGGGTGGTGCTGTGGGAGAACGCCGACCGCTACTGCGGCTCGCCGGCCAACTCCAGCACCGGGACCTGCACGCTCGTCAATCCCAAGGCGAACCTCGCCACCTGCGTGGCGGGGACCATCAACGCCCAGCCCTACATGTCGGACTGCCGGTGGAAGACCCAGAACGTGACGATCCAGAACAACGACTTCGCCATGGACAAGGCCGCCATCGGTTGCACCACGGGCCTCTGCGGCCTCCAGGGCCTCTTCTCCAACTACGGGACGGTGCCGGCGTGGTCCCCGTACAAGGGCCGGGTCGTCCAAGACGCCATCACCTTCCACCAGAACATCCGTTTCTCGGCCAACCGCTACGTCGGGGACTGGCGCTTCACCGCCTACGAGGCGGTGGGCAAGGTGCTGACCCTCGGGCAGTGGCAGGCCGCTCCGTACAACCAGGACGCGGCGGCCACGATCTCTCCCTGATCGGCGGGTCGCAGCGCTCGGGGCAGGTCGGCGGTCAGCCGGGCGATCGGGTGTCGCCGAGGATGCCGTCCAGCCATTCCTCGACCACGGCGCAGATCTCGTCCGGATCGGCGAGCGTCAGCGTGCGCTCGAAGCCGGCCGTGACGTCAGCCCCCAGACGGATCTGCGCACGGAGGGGCTCCGGCGATCCGTCCTCGATCCAGGCCCGGATGATCAGCAGCCCGGTGCGATCCATGGTCTTGGCCCCCCACCCGCCGATCGACACACCACTCGGTGGGAGCGGACTCTAGTCGCACCTCCAGGAGCGAGCGTCGGATGAGGGCGGCGCACCGATCGACGCAGGGCCGCCGGCGACCAGCACGCTGCGGTGCAGCGCCGACGAGCCGTTCGCACCGACCTGTCCGGTGCAGTGCATCGTCCACCTGGACCGGGTTCCCCTCTGAGCGGCTGATCCCGGAGGCTCCGGGGAGTTCAGGGCAAGGGGTGGGTGACGACGGGGAGGAGCCGCGAGTCCTCGAGTGCCGCGGTGCGGTGGCCGGCCCCGGCCAGGTACTCCTCGTTGGCGGCGAAGGCGAAGAAGTCGGCGACGCTCGCTTGGCGGACCAACATGACCAGGTCCCACCGCTCGTCGTCCGGACCGACGAACCAGGCGCCACCCGTGCCGAGGTGCTCGACCGAACCACCGCTGGCGGCGAGGAACGGGAGCGTGTGCCCGATGTATCTGTCGTAGGCCTCACGACCCGAGATCGGTGCCGCCGGCGCCAGGTCGGGAAAGGCCGAATAGTCGGCCACCGGGCGAAATCGGAGCAGGTTCAGCATGGTGACCGGGCCGTCGATGGCCCGCCGGAAAGCCGTCGGAGCAGGAGTGGCGATGGCGGGCTCGACGGGCCGGGTCCGACGTTGTTCCACCGCGACCTCCTGCCGTGTCCGGGTCGGTTGAGACCCCGATTGTGCCTGGTGCACCGGTCCCGGCCCGGCGGAGCGCGGGACCGAGCCCTCGGCATCCTCTACTCGTTGCGGGCGTTCTCCGGGCCGGTGATGCGCTCGATGAGAGGGAGCGTCGACGCGATGATCCCCAGTGAAGTGGCCAGGCCGGCGACGACGATCAGGTAGTACCCAGGTCCGGGAGGGCGCAGCGACTCGCCGAGCTGGGAACGGAGGAACAGGCCCGCAGCCACCAGCCCGGCACATGCCGACACGACCGAGATGGCGCACAGCGGCACCGCCGCTTCGAGGGCGACGACCCGGCGCAGCACCGACAGGGGCGCACCCGCCAGGCGCAGGAGGCTGAACGGCCGCCTCCGGTCGCTGACCCCGGACGTCACACTGACGGCCAGGCTGCAGCCGGCGACGACCAGGCTGACGACGATCACGATGTCGGTCAACTGCTGCAACTCGACGATCAGGCGTCGTGACTGTTCGTTGATCTCGCTCAGTGTCGACGCATGGTCGTGGGTGGGCCAGTCGACGGCCAGGGCGGTGCGGGCCCGTTCGACCACCGACCTCGAGCCGTTCGACTCCAGGACGATCCCGTCGACGGGCAGGCCAGGAAGCTCCGACGGCGCGATCGACGCGGCCGGCCAGACCGTGTCTTCGAGGCTTGTGCCTGTGGTGGTGGCGATGCCGTCGACGGCAAGATCGTTGCGGACCCGCGCCACCTGGGCGCCGGGCGGGCACTTGCCGATGGCGGGTGTGCGGGCCAACTGGTCGCACGCGACGAGGACGGTCTGCGGGCCGCGGAAGTCGGTCGGGTCCACGTCGGGATCGGCATAGACGACCGACGCCCCTTCGATCCCCGGCATGGACCGCAGGGCCGCCAGCTGGCCGGCGGGAACGGACGTCACCGCGTTCACGTGCTGCCCAGGGGCTGGCACCGCCAGGCGCGGCCCCCCCGGTCCACCGATCTGTTGCAGCAGGGTGGCATGGGCCGTCGCTCCCGACGACGTGCTCTGGTAGTCCAGCATCGTCGTGATCACGCCGACGGAGACACTGGTGACGAACAGGGCGATGATGAGCCCGCTGATCGAGCGGAAGGCGCCGCGGGGGTCGTCCGCCAGCCGGCGACCGGAGATGAGCACGGCGGGCCGTCCTGTGCGGCGGGCCAGCAGCCGCGCCCCGAGCATGGTCAGCCACGGGCCGGCGACCACCAGTCCCGCCATCATGAGGAAGCAGCCGGAGAAGTATGCGGTGATTTGGCTGCCGGTCGCCTTTGGGGGTCCGATCTTGACGAAGTAGGCCAGCTCGACGATGCCGGCGACGAGCGGGAGCAGGCGCCATGCACGTGGGACGGGTGGGGTCACCCGGCGGGTGACCCCGAGTGGTGAGATCACGACCCGGCGCATGGCGATGCGGGCGGCGAGGGCTGCGGCCGCGGGCACGCCGAAGACCACGAGCAGGATGTCGACGGTACTCAGCGACAGGTCGCCGGGAGCGAACGGCTCACCGGTGAAGGGGACGCTGGTCAGGACGGGTCGGAGCGCGAAGAACACCGCGAAGCCGATGACCACCCCGGCGATGGCGGCGACCGACGACTCCACCGCCGAGATGATCGAAACCTGCCGGGGCAAGGCGCCGACGAGACGCATCGCTGCGAACCGCTGCTCGCGGCGCGCCGCCGACAGTCGCGTCGCCGTCGCGATGAAGATCAACACCGGGAAGAGCAGAGCCAGTGCACCCACGGCCAGGATCGTCTGCAGCTTGTTGTTGTCCCAGCCTGTCGGTCCGCCCCGTATGGGATCGGCGTTGATGCTCGTGATGTGGGCGGCGTGGGGCAGGTCCGTCAGGTCGGCGGGCGCATGGCCCATCACGATGATCAGCGACTTGGGCGACGGCAGGCCGGCGGGCCCGATCGTCCCGATCGGCGTGCCCGGGAAGCGGTTGCCGAGCTGGTCGACCGGGGTCGAGCGGATGAGCTTGGCGAGCGCGGGCGACAGGTAGAACTGCCCCGGTCCTGGGAGCCGGGCGAGGCCTGGAGGTACCGGGGAGCTCGGTCCGGTGGCGGCAACGTCGACCCGATCGATCGTCGCACTCCCGAAATGGTCGGTGGCGAGCTGGAACCACAAGGGGTCCGGCGAGGCCGAGCCTGCGCCGGCGGCGGGTCCCCTCGACGGGTCGGGTCCGGGACGGAAGTCCGGCATCGACGTGTTGAGCCACGCCGTGCGGCCGTTCTGCGCTCCGAGGGCGTTGACGCCCGAGAGGGCGATGAGCAGCAGGCCGACCCCGAGCGCGACCGCCGCCGCCGTCACGATCAGGCGGGCGAGTGCCTCCTTGCCCCCGTTGAAGGTGAGGCGAAGGCCGAGACGGATCACGATGCCGCGGGGTGGCCCGACAAAGAGGTGGCCTTCCCGTCGCGCACCACGATCTCGCGGTCGGCGTAAGCAGCCACCCGGGCGTCATGGGTGACGAGCACGACCGTCGCACCCTGCTGGCGAGCCGCGGCGACCATGAGGTTCATGACGTGCTCACCGGTCAGGGAATCGAGCGAGCCCGTCGGCTCGTCCGCGAACAGAACCCGCGGCCGGGCGACGAACCCGCGGGCGAGCGCGACCCGCTGGGCCTGCCCACCCGAGAGCTCGCCGGACCGCCGCTGTTCGAGCCCGTCGAGGTCGAGCCGCTCGAACCAGGATTCCGCCTCGGCGAGTGCCGGCCCTCGACGGGCACCGGTCAGCAGGAGCGGCAAGGCGACGTTCTCGATGGCCGTCAACTCGGGCACGAGCTGGCCGAACTGGAACACGAAGCCGAAATGATCCCGGCGCAGGGCGCTGCGCTCCCGCTCGCCCATCGCGTCCACGCGGCGACCGGCGAATCGGACCTCACCACTCTCAGGGACGAGGATGCCGGCGAGGCAGTGGAGCAGCGTCGACTTTCCCGATCCGCTCGGGCCCATGACTGCGAGGATCTCCCCGGCGTCGATCGCCACGGTCGCGCCCCGGAGTGCCGGCGTGGGCCCGAAGGACAGGCAGATGCTGCGGGCCTCGATGATCGGGCTGTCGCCCCCGACGCCGCGCTCGTCGGTTGTCACGCGATCAGCTCCGCCAGGGACCCCAGCCGGGCTGACGTGGCGTCGATCCAGCGCAGGTCGGCTTCGAGGTGGAACAACCCATGGTCGGCGAGCAGCGCGTCGACCAGGCTGCCGGATCGCTTCAGCTCCGTCAGCTCCCGCATCCGCTGGAGGTGGGCGGAGCGCTGGGTGTCGAGATAACCGTCTGCGGACCGACCCAGCATCAGCGCCAGCACGACCTTGACGAAGAGCACCGTCTGAAGGTGCGGCTCGGCCGGGACGGGCTCGGCCAGCCAGGTCTCCACGTCGTGCCGCCCGAGCTCGGTGATGGCGTACCGCTTGCGGTCGGGACCGGAGCCGGCCTCGGTGTCACCCGGCGCCACCTTCCCGTCACGGGCCAGGCGCGCCAGTGTGGCGTACACCTGGCCGAACGGGAGGGGCTTGGCCCTCCCGAAGAAGGCGTCGTACTCCCGTTTGAGGTCGTAGCCGTGGCTCGGCTCACGCTCGAGCAGGCCGAGGAGGGCGAAAGCGACGCTCATACCCCCGGAGTATACATGCAGCGTATAGAGGGGTCAACGGGTCCCTCGGCCGGCGTGACGACTGATGCGCTCTTGCACGGCCGCCGGCGGTCTCCCTGCCTACCCCGCTGCCGTGATCCGGCCCCCGATCGGTGGTCGCCGATACAGTCGTGGCGTGGCCGACGCCAAGATCTGGACGGCAGCAGAGCTTGAGGAGCTGGAGCCGAACGAACATCGGCGGGTTTTCAACGAACGAGTCGTGACGGATCTGGCAGAGGTGTCGCCGGAGTTCCTGGCCCGGGCGAGATCCGCAGCGCGTGCGCTGCTGGAAGCCCGAGGGGTGCTCGGCAAGCCTGTCGGGTGACGTCACCACGGCGGCAGTTCGCGTCGGCGATGGGTTCTTCCGGCGACTCGACGAACAATTGGGTCAGGAACGAGGACCTCGCGGGGAGCCCTCCGCGACCGACTTCCTGGTGAGGGGAATTGCCGGATGTCGTTGAACGGTATGCCACAGACTTCGACGGCTTGCCTCAGGCCGTCGAAGGCTTCTCCGGGGGACGGATGCTGATAGCACGCGGGCTGCTCGTCAGAGCCTTCGCCGTCTACGGGCTCTTGATCGATGACGATGCGATCGAGCTCATCGGCATCGACATCGACCTCTGACGGATCCCGCCGCTGATTTGCAGGTCGAGCATCGGCCGGCCGTCTCGGGATGCCGCCCGCCGGTGGCCGCCGGGTGGGTTGCCGAGACCGATCTACAGCTCGCGGGGTTGCGGTGCCGGTTCCGGGGCAGCACGACGCCGATCTGGCAATCCAGACGATCTGTGCCCAACTCGTGCGCCGGGTGGCTGGCGATGTCCCGATCCGTGAACACGGGTCCTCCCGGCCGGCTCCCGATCGGTAGACGGACAAGCGCTGTGCCAGTTCCCCGATAAGGAAGGCGGGCCGGCTGAGCGTCCGCCCGAATCTCTTGGACTTCGTGATGGCCACGGCGTGGTGGCCGCCAACGTCGGAGATCGTTTCGCTGATCGTCACCGCGCGGGAGGAGGTTGAGGCCTCCCAACTCGCAGGCCGACCACTCCGACCAACGCAGGCCGATGACGCCCGCGAGCAGGACGAGGACACGGTAACGACCGGGTACCTCCGCGGCCAGGGCTTCGAGCCATTCGGATGTGAGCGTCGGCCGATCGCAGGGCGGCGGCCTCCAGCGCCTGACGCGCCGGACCGGCGACCGGACGATCAGGTCCGGTTCGACGGCGGCGTTCAGCACCGCTCGCAGCCCGCCTGTGTTGGTACGGACTGTCGCCGGCGCCACCTTGGCGGCGAGGGCGTCCACGGCCCGTCGGACATCAGGGGGTCAGGCTCGCGAGCGCCGGTGCTCGAGCGCCGGCAGGGAGTGGACCCGCGTGGCGTACTCGTCCCGAGCCTTGGTCGTGGCCCTCTTTGCCGAGTCGCTGGCGAGCCAGCCGTCCACGCCGCGAGGGTCACCTGCCCGGCCCGGGGCCGTGCGGGCAGTGAGTGACCTGCCCGCTCGATGGGTCGTGCCGAGCCACCCTTCACCGAATTGCATCGACAGGTACTTGTGGCCTTCATGGCCGCACGCAGTGTCGATGACACGGCGCGGGTACTCGACATCACTCCGACGCGGGTGTATGCCATCTTCCGCCAGGTTGGCCGCAAGCTCGGTCTGGCCCCTTCGGAGGTCCGGACCGTGCTCATGCGCGGCGAGTTCCAACCGATCGAAGGTCTTGGCCACATGCCGGTGGCTACGGGCCAGCCCCTGCAATCAGCGTGAGGAACGCCGCCGGCGCATAGACGGGCACGGCTTCGCTCAGCCCCAAGAGATGGCGGTCACCGGAGACGATGAGCGCATGGGTGGCGGCGGCAAGGGCGATGAGGTAATCGTCACCGGGATCCGGCGACCGCACCGGCGGAGGGCCGCTCGGGTCGTCGCAGACGTCGGCTCCGCCCCGGAGCAACTCGAGGAGCCCCTGCGTCTCCGCGTCGGTAACCCGCGCTCGCAGCTTCGGGTAGCCGAGCGCCCGCTCGAGCTCGTCGAGCAGCAATGGCGACACGATGAGCTCGTAGGTACCGTCGAGCCACGCCCGCATGACCTTTGCTGGGGATCCGCTCGACGAGAGCACGGCGGAGATGATGACGTTCGGGTCGAGGACCGCCCGCACGGCTCAGCGGCGCCGGCGGGTGGCGTGCTGCGCCTCCACCGCCAGGTCCACGGCCTGCGCCTCGCCCATGTCGTTGCGCGCCCAAAGGCGGTCCAGCAGGTCGAGGCCGAGGTGGGCCCGCACCGCGTCCTCGATCACCTCGCTGTCGCCCCTGCCCGTACGGGCCGCCCGTACCTTGACCGACCGGAGCACTTCTTCGTCAATCGTCAGGGTGGTGCGCGTCTTCGACATTCGTCACATCATAGCATCATGATGCGCACCCAGGGTCTCCTCGCTGTCGACAGCGGGCGAATCCAGATGTTCGGGTCGTCGAAGGCGCCCGAAATCCGGCCGCCGGCGACGGGACCCCCTCCGGGGCAGCCGCCGCCGCCGCCGTGCCACACCCGTGCCACCCAGCGGAAAACAGGGCGTAACAGAGGTCAGTAGCGGGTAACAACGGTCAGTCGCGAAATAGCTCTGACCTGCGGTGTTACCGGATTTCCGGGGTGGAGGTGGTGCAACTTCTTTCCAACCCGGACCATCCAGCGGCGACGCTTCTGGGCGGGTGGGGGCATCGCCCTTGAAATGCCGTAACCCAACCGTCATTCGACTGGCCAGGCGGGGTTCATCAAGTCAGTCGATGGTGCCCAAGTCCTCCACGCCCAAACCTAGCTCCTCCATGTCTGCAAGCACTTCGGCTCCCTTCTCGGTCGCGAAGTCGGGCTCAAAGTAGATGGCGCATTCGTCGTCGCCGCTCGCCTGAGACAGCCCCAGGACGACGCCGGCGCCCACCTCCGTGGCGGCGTCGCGCAAGCCGAGGTCAACGAGTTGCCGGAGTCGAACGACGAACGGATCAACCGCTGCCGCGAGCAGCTCCCACGCCGCGTCGCTCGCTTCAACGTAGCCACGACCGCGTTGACGCCCCGATTGGGCGCCAACCTCAGCCGTCGACACCGATTCCAAGGCGTAGGAGACCTCGTCGGCTACGTCGGAGCGCTCCACAGCTTCGAGCACGGTGAGGACAAGCTGATCTGCCTCCGCTCGAAGTTCGGGATGTCTGTCAAGGAGGCGCCGGAGCACGATGCCCCGCTCTCCGTCGGACGAGATCTCCCAGGCAGTTGTCGTGCGCCCCGTCATGGGCCGAGCCAACGGTGGTACGCATCGACCGCACGGCGTTGCCGTCGCCGACGAGGTCGACGTCGAGTACGGCGACCCGGTACTGCTGCCCAGCCCGATCACAGGTCGCGATCAGTTCGCGGCGCCCATCAGCGAGGCCGATGGACAGCACCTGGACGTCCTCGCCGACCACGGTGCCCGAGACTGGAAAGCGAACGTCGTTCTCGAAGGCAACCGCGAAGCCCGACAGGGCCTCGTCCTCACCGTTGGAGTCCATGGTGATCTCAGCTATGAGATCGTCGAGTTCACGGGCTGTTGCCGACGACATATGGGCCATGACCCGCCTCCCGGTCTGCTCAACGTCGACTCTGCCACGGGGAGCTGCTCACAGCGGACGATCCTGAGCACACGACCAATGCCCCCCGACATCCGAGCCTTCGGCTCCCGGGTCGGCCGACGAGGCCGAGTCCCCCCGACGATGGGTTGAACGGCGTGGAAGGCTGCGGGAGTGGGGGCGATTGAACCACGACCGAAGGCATGGAAGGGGCGACGGCTCGTGTCGGAGCACGCGTTCGACAAGCTCCGGCTGATCGATTGCCTGTTCAGCGAGTTCTCCGCGGCGTACGAGGCCGCGGAGGTCATCGAAGAGACCGTCGTGTCGGACGGGCTGAAGGAGGTGGTCCTGACGCTGGCCTGGACGCGACCGCTTCATGTCGTGGTTATCGTGGACGAGGTGCATCAGGAGGATCGAGTTGTCACTGTGTACGAACCCGAGCCGGCGCGCTGGTCAACGGACTTCCGTAGGCGCCGATGATGCGGTGCGAGCGATGTGACCAGGGTGAACGGGTCGCGGTCCTGCGCGCGAAGATGGCCGAGCGGTCCGGTCGGGTTGCGGTCGTCCTTGGAGTTCCGATGGAGGAGTGCCCCGCCTGTGCGGAGCGCTACCTCGCCTGGGAGGTAGCTGAGAAGCTCGACGCGCTCCTCAACGCCATGCTGACGGGTGACGTCGAGGTTGCCACCCGTCACTTCGGGACCACGACCGCTGCCTGAATCTCCCAGGAAACGGCCCGGCAGGGGACAGCGATCGGACAGCCAATTGCGCCCTTGAGCAGCCATGATGTTGTAACAACGACAACGACGAGTGGAGGTGAGCGGATTCGAACCGCCGACTTCCACGTTGCGAACGTGGCGCGCAGAGTCGGCCTCTAGGCCCCTGACCTGCGGTTATGCACCGATGGGAACCCTCTCGGACCCCCTCCGTGCCACACCTGTGCCACATCCAGCCAAAATCTGCCTCCGGAACCGGCCCGATGCGGCCAGTCAGTCACCTCGCATATTTGTCTCGCCGGGCCGTCCTGGCCCTTGACTGCGGATGGAAGAAGGCGAAGGTCGATCATCTGCCCGATTGGCGCGCTTGCCGGTTCGAGCCGGCCCGGAAGCGGTGGACGACTATTCCTCTGGCGCCTCGGACCCCAGCGCACGTGCAAGCAGTCGGCGGAGCTCGGGCAGTGCTTCGCGGTCCTTGGGACGGTTCGCCCACTCCTTCGACGCGATGATGTCGCCGAGCCCGGCGACCTGTACGGCCACCCCGGCGTAGTCGAGCGTGTGCGCATGGGCGGCGAGATCCTCGTATGGCCGGCGCGCACCGTCCTGGCCCGGGATGTCGACCAGCACATCTAAGTCGCCAGCATCGGTTCTCCAGGTAGAGATCTCGATTGCGTTCAGGAAGGTGGCGTCGATCGTCACGGGCAGCTGCGCCGCCTCGGCATCCGAGAGACCTTGCACGCGAAGCCGAGCGTTGAGCTCGTGCATGGCCGCCGCGAGCCGAGTCAGATTTTCCCTTCCGCGACGCACGAGGCAGTCGAGGTCGCCGGTCTCCCTCGTCGCTCCGTACACCCGAGCGGCCACACCACCAACGATGACGTACTCCACCTCGTGGCGGTGCAGCACTTCTACCAGCCGCTCGGGCCTGAACTCCGCCAACTTACGGAAGGGGCGGCCCGACTACGACCCCGCTCGATCGAGCGGTGTCTAGCTCGGCAAGGAACGACAAGACCTTCTCCAAGGTATCGAGGCGTCGGCCGTCCCAGGTGATCGACACGTCGTCGGCGGTTGGCGAGGGCGCGCTACGCACCATTTCAGCCAACTCCTCGAACGTGAGAATGGGCGACGCGTCCTCCATTACCCCACGGTACCAGTGGGCCCAAAAGGCCAGTGCGTCGACGTTCATCCGGCCTCGTCGGTACCGCGAAGATCGAATCGCTTGTTGCGAGGTTACGTCTCGCTGTCATTCTCCGGTCTGGGTCGGTGCCGCGCCGAGTCGCGTTTCACTCGTCCTGCTTCCACCGGTGAACCGGGCGTCGAGGTGGCTGGCGACGTCCCGGTCCGTGGCTTCGGGGACGTGGGCGTACAGCTCCATGCTCAGCCGGGCGGTGGCATGCCCGAGGCGGTGCTGGATCACCCTCGGGTGCTCGCCGGCGTCGACGAGGAAGCTGGCGGCGACGTGGCGCAGCCCGTGAAAGGTCAGCGCGTCCGGTAGTCCAGCACGGCCGACAGCCGGGTTGAACACACGGGCAGCGAAAGAGCGCCGAAGGGTGCCGCCCTTGGGGCCCGTGAATACAAGGTCCTCCCGGCCGGCTCCCGACCGGTAGACGCTCAAGTGTTGTGCCAGTTCCTCGACGAGGAAGGCGGGAAGGCTGAGTGTGCGTCCGGAGCTCTTGGACTTCGTGATGGCCACGGCGTGCCGGCCGCCAACCTCAGAGATCGTTTCGCTGATGGTCACGGTGCGGGCGAGGAAGTTCAGGCCTCCGACTCGCAAGCCGACCAGCTCCGACCAGCGCAGCCCGATGACGCCCGCGAGCAGGACGAGGACGCGGTAACGACCGGGTACCTCCGCGGCCAGGGCTTCAAGTTCCTCGGATGTCAGCGTCGGCCGATCGCAGTGTGGTGCCGTCTCCAGCTTGACGCGCCGGACCGGGGACCGGACGATCAGGTCGGCTTCGACGGCGGCGTTGAGCACAGCGCGCAGCACGCCCGTGTTGGTACGGACTGTCGCTGGCGCCACCTTGGCGGCGAGGGCGTCGACGGCCCGTCGAACATCGAGGGGAGTCAGGCTCGCGAGTGGCCGGTGCCCGAGCGCCGGCAGGAAGTGGACCCGCATGGCGTACTCGTCCCGAGCCCAGGTCGTCGCCCTCTTCGACGGGTCACTTGCCAGCCACTCGGCCGTCCACGCCGCGAGGGTCAGCTGTCCGGCTCGGGGATCGACATAGGTGCCGCGTGCGAGGTCGGCTTCGACGGTGGCCAGGTATCGACCGGCGTCCCCCTTCGTATGGAAGGTGTGTGGCGCCGTCACCATCCGTCCGCCGCCGTCCCGGTACCGGGCCTGCCATCGTCCAGAAGCCAGCCGCCGGATGGCGCCAAACTGCCGTTTTGCCGTCACGCTGGAGCCGTCCCTTGGCGCCAAACAGCATGAATCGCATCGACCAGTCGACCAACCATGTCAACCTTCCTGTCGTCCGACCCCAGCTCGGGGACACGTCGATTTCTGTGGTCGCGGCGGCCGTCGCAACCCGGCCCTCGCGTCCGATACGCCACTGTGCCCGGCGACCGCCGGCTATGCATCCGCGTCGGGCTGTGCCCCTTCGTCGTTTCGCTGCGGCGGGAGCGGTAGCGCCCCGGGCTCGACTCCCATCTCGCTCACCACGGCCCGCTTGGAGCGCAACTCGAGCTGGCCGAGCTGGTTGGCCATGGCCCGCAGCGTCGTCTGCCAGTCCTCCAGTTCGCGAAATGTGTTGCGCACGA
>JALYYN010000539.1 GCA_030946525.1 Actinomycetota bacterium
TTGACCCATACTTGACCCATGCTCTTCGCCCGGCACAAGACCCGCCCGATCACCGCCGACGAGGCCCTTCCCGGCCGGGACGTCGCCCTTCCCGTGCCCGACCGGCACCTGGTCAAGGGCACCCCACTGACGCCGCCGTTCCCGGACGGCATGGAGACGGCGGTCTTCGGGATGGGGTGCTTCTGGGGGGCCGAGCGCAAGTTCTGGACGGCGCCGGGCGTCTACACGACGGCGGTGGGCTACGCCGGCGGGTTCACGCCCAATCCGACGTATGAGGAGGTGTGCAGCGGCCGGACCGGGCACACCGAGGCGGTCCTGGTGGTCTTCGACCCCGCGGTCACGTCCTACGACGCCGTGCTGCGCACCTTCTGGGAGAGCCACGACCCGACCCAGGGCATGCGCCAGGGCAACGACGTCGGCACCCAGTACCGCTCGGCGATCTACGCGTCGTCACCGGGGCAGCTGGTGGCGGCGACCGCGTCCCGGGAGGCCTACCAGCGGGAGCTCACCGCGGCCGGGCACGGCGAGATCACCACGGAGATCGCCGGCGCCGGCGCCTTCTACTACGCCGAGGACTACCACCAGCAGTATCTGGCCAGCCACCCGAACGGCTACTGCGGCCTGGGCGGCACGGGCGTCAGCTGCCCGATAGGCCTGACCGCCTCGGACTGAGCCGGCCACCTCGGGCCGAAGGGCAGAAATCGCTCAAGTCCGTCATCGGACGTGTCGATGGCACCACGGAGAGTGGTGATCGGGGGCACGTTGAGAACGAGCAAGTACGTCGGTTTCCTGGCCATGCTGCTGGGTGCGCTGCTGATCGCCTGTGCTGCGGCCCTGCCGGTGAGCGTCGACCGTGGCGATCCGGGCGTCCTCCAGGTCCGCTTCCGGGTCGACGGGTGCGGGCCGGCGGTCTACGCCGCCGTGCGCGAGTCGGACTCGCAGTGCCAGCAGACGGCCCGGCGGCGCCTCGAGGTGACCACGACCGCCGGGCTCCTGATGATGGTCGTCGGGTTGGTGATGTTCGCCGGCGGTGACCCGGGCCGGTCGCGGGTCGACGTGGCGACAGGGCCCCCCCGGCGATCCCGCGCCCGCCCCATCTGACCACCGATCCCCTCCGACGGTCTCCCCTCCGCACGGGGGCACAGCCGCGGCATGACCCGGCACGGGAGGCCGGTTCATCGAGTATTCATTGGTTCACCCGCCCGAAGGGAGTGTGGATCATGACCGATCAAGAGGTGCCGGAGGTTGACGCCGTCGAGCAGGCCCTTCCCGTCGAGGACGGGCCGGTGGTGGCCGTGCGGCCGTCGGACGACCCGGAGGCGCCCGAGGCCGACGCCCTCGAACAGGCGTTGGTGGAGGATCTCGACGAGGAGCAGGGGCGGCGCTGAGCAGCCGCGGCGCCCGACGTCCTCCCAGGCGGCCAGGTCCTCCCAGGAGATTGCGGGCGTCCTCCCAGGTGGCACTGCTCTACTGACGTCATGGGAGACACCAAGGTTCTGGTGGCCGACGACGAGGAGTACATCCGGGACCTGGTCTCGTCGGCCCTGCGCATCGCCGGGTTCGAGTCCATGACCGCCGAGGACGGCTCCCGGGCGCTGGCCGCGGTGGCCGCCCACCACCCCGACCTGCTGATCCTCGACGTCGGCATGCCCGGCATCGACGGCTTCGAGGTGTGCCGGCGCCTGCGGGCCGACGGCGACGACACGCCGGTGGTGTTCCTCACCGCCCGTGACGCCAGCGAGGACCGGATCTCGGGCTTCGTGAAGGGCGGGGACGACTACCTCACCAAGCCCTTCAGCCTCGAGGAGCTGGTCCACCGGGTCCGGGCCGTGCTGCGGCGGACCCAGGGCGCGGTGGAAGCGCCCAACCGCCTCCAGTACGCCGACCTGGAGATCGACGAGGACACCATGCGGGTGTCCCGGGGCGGCCGGCCCCTGCAGCTGTCCCCCACGGAGTTCAAGCTCCTCCGCTTCCTGATGGTCAACCGGGAGCGGGTGCTGTCGAAGAGCCAGATCCTCGACCACGTCTGGCAGTACGACTTCGGCGGCAGCGGAGGGGTGGTGGAGAACTACATCTCGTACCTGCGCAAGAAGGTGGACGACGTCCAACCGGCCCTGATCCACACCGTCCGGGGATTCGGGTACGTGTTGCGCCGGGAGCCGTGATCCGCAGGCGGCTCGTGGCCGTCATCCTCGCCGTGGTGGCCGC
>JALYYN010000541.1 GCA_030946525.1 Actinomycetota bacterium
AGAAATTGCCTGCCTACAGTGGAATCAAAGTGAATTATTTTTTGTGAGACGATATACTTTTTCACTTTTCTCCACAAACTGTGATAATGCAGAGCCGTTCCATCTGTTCGAAATAGTTTGTTCTTCAAAAAGTCAGCTGCAGTTGAAGTCAATTCTTCAAATGATTTAAATTTTGTTTTCATGCTTAATATTTTTTAAGTAAATAGCAATATTGCTACTACAGAAAATTAAGCAGAATGTTATGTAAAGTGATTGGGAGAAATTTGTTATTGAGATTGCTGTAAATGAACCATTTATCAGTTGGCACTTTACATAATCTTTTACTATGCATAACCCAGGGCTATGGGGCGAATGCTTCTTTCAACAGGATTGTTATCTATGTTGAGCTTGCCATCGGTTGTGTAATATGATAAACGCTCCCACCGCTCCAGGGAGTACTGGATCGCTGTTGCCAGAGGCGATGATGGTAACTGGGTTTTATATTGAGCTAACATCCATTCATGCAGTTCATTTAATATTGGGGCCGCTTCCCGCTGTCGCACTTTAGTGATTTCATCATAACTGAGTTTTTCTTCCTTACATCGTTGTTCTATTTCATAGAGCGCCTGGAACTTTGTGAGCGCAATTTCTGCAAGCTCTTTATTGTAAGGCATCGCATCGGTAAACTTGCGCCTTGCATGGGCCATACAGCATATTTGTATAATATTATTTTGTTTTTTCACCACTCCTTCATACACATGCCAGCCATCGGTTTGCAGCACGCCTTCAAAGTTTTGTAAAATACCAATGGTGTGTTTAGCGCCACGCCCCGGCTGGTAATCAAAATAAACCAGGTTTTTAATACTGCTGTGATAACTCCAGATAAAACCGTCATGGATTTTTCTTTCCTTGCTGCTTTCCTTGCCCAGCAGCACTTTCATGCCCGTTTCATCTGCATGGATATATCCAGATTGCAGCAGTTCTTTTAAAAGTGCACCGCCCATTATGCTTAAAAGTTTAATGGCCTTCCCGGTCCACTCTATATAGGTATTGTAAGGGATGGATACCCCATTGCGCTCAAACCTTTTTATCTGGCGATAGAGCGGAAGATGATCACAATATTTATCTACCAGCATTTGTGCCAGCATGCCGGCGCCTGCAAAGCATTTGGTCAATGGCCTTTGCGGAGCCGGCGCTGCAATGATCTCTGTCTTTTCACTACCCGCCGCTGAGGGTATTTTATATTTTGGGATAACGATAACACGAACAAAAACTTTGCCCGGTGTATGTTCCAAAATTGGATGTTGATCTTCGCCGATCTTTATAGCGCCTTGCGGAATATTTTCTGGCTCTCTTGTTTGGTAAACATGATCCAGGTGCTCCATGTAGCCGCTGAGTTCCGGAAGGTCTCTTTTCTTAGGTGTGCCGGTTTTTATGTAT
Source organism: Actinomycetota bacterium (assembly GCA_030946525.1). Classification (GTDB taxonomy): domain Bacteria; phylum Actinomycetota; class Acidimicrobiia; order Acidimicrobiales; family AC-14; genus CADCTB01. The sequence continues at coordinate 1,420 of JALYYN010000541.1, forward strand.
TCTATTTTCTTTGTCTGCGATAAATTACATACCGCAGGGGCTTCATCTGTTTTAATATCAAGGGTAAGTTGGGCCGGGTTTACAGTGAAGCGTTCGCTCTTACTGCCAAAAACTATTTGAGTAAGTTTATGTAGCTGAAGCTGTAATTTCATCACCTCAATTTTCAGGGATTCCTTTTCTTTTTTCTCCTGCTCGTAGAGCGTGCGAAAGGGCAGATTTTCTATAATTGAAGTAGCTTCCATGCAAGTAATAAGAATGCTCAAAACTAAGACTGGCACAGCCTTTCAGCAATTTTAATTATTCACAAACGGCTTTATTTTGTGGATAACGCAAGCGGTATTTTACCTGTTTTAGTGCAACGCCTTTTAAGATAAAAATAAGTTCATTATCGCTTATAATTATAGTGCCCGATGGATGGTTATGTGCAGGTATTTCGAAGGTGCCTTTCTCGAGCCGCTTGTAGAAAAGAGCGAAGCCGTCTCCTTCGAAGCGAAGCAGCTTAATGGCATTGCGCCGCTTGCTTATAAAAATATAAACATCACCATTAAGCACATCCTGCCGCATTTGATAAGTAACGATTGCGGCCAGGCCATGAAAACCTTTTCGCATGTCTGCTTTACCGTTATATAGCAGGTAACGGCATTTGTCGGAGATATGAATCATGATTGAAACAACGGTTTAAAATAAGTGGCATCTACTCTCTCAAACAACCTTATGCAAACTTTTGAAGGAAGCTCAATCTCGGCAAACAAGGCGGCAGCCGGTGTTGCAGGCTCCGCAAAATGAACAGGTATAAAACCCTGCCCGTTCTTAATACCGCCGCCATATTTATTACGCCAATTGTAAAAGGTAGCTTTATGAATTTTTTGGGCCTTGCAAAATGCAGTTACCTTGATGCCCTGTTTTTCCTGGAGGCTAAGCAGCGCCTGAATTTGTGCTTCTGACCTGCGCCTGAGTTTTGTGGAATGCTTCATGTAAATTTGGTTTGTGATAAATCAAAACACCAAATGTAGGAGAGCATGGGGTTAGAAACAATGCGTGGGTATCTCGGGGGTTAACATTTGATTGAAGTAATTCTTACCTGGAGGGAAAAAGTAATTGGATTGATAAACTTTGTATTCTCTATCGAAGATCTTTTCAATTCATGTCATAAGCGGTCGCCAATTCTGTGATAACATTTAGGATACCTCATTCTTGAACGGGTGTCCTCATCC
>JALYYN010000576.1 GCA_030946525.1 Actinomycetota bacterium
ATGTACCTTCAAGGAGCCCTTCTTTCCTGGTCGATGCGTGCTTTGAGAACTCGCATTCTCCCAGGCCAGAAGGGCTTTTACGCGGACGCGCGACCCTTCAGCACGGGGTCGGACGAACAATCGAGGCTGACCTTCGACACTTCCTCGATATGCCCGAGGATGTCCCGGTGGCCGCCCGCCGCATGGCCGAGCACCTCACGCTCATCGTGCGCGCGGCAACGGCTGGGGAGAGCGGGCAAGCCTGGGTGAGCGCGCTCCCATGCCGACGGCGACCCGGTCGACGGCCTTGCCCGGGCCACTTCGCACTCTTCCGCACCGATGTCCCTCCGTCGGTGGAGTGGCGGTGCACGGCCTGCGGTGACGACGGCGTCATCCGGGGATGGGAACGGTCGATATTCGACCTTCGGCCCCGAAGGCCGGAGCTTGTCCCGATGCCGTCCATCCGGGCGGTGATCCCGGCTGAGCTAGCCGCCACGCTCCGAGACCTCCGGCTCGTCGACACCGCTTGCGAGCGGCTCATGTTTCGAGCACGCCTCGCCGACGACGGCGTAGGCGTCGTGCTGGCTGCCGGGGACGACGATTTTGAAGAACTGCTTGGCTACGTTGCCGCTGAGGCCAACCACGAGGAGGACCGTCGTCGCCAGAAGCGGCTCGACCAGGCGTTCCAGGCGCTCAATGACATCGTCGGTCAATCGCGATAAGCGCCAGCACGGTGTCGGCGTTCGGTGACATCGCGTCCCCTGGTTATGGGACGCGGGGCCCTCGACTCTGCGCGGCAGTCGCCAGGCCTCGGCGGCGAGTGGCGGGCTAGCCGTAACGTCAGGTGATGCGCTGGATCCTGGTGGGCACCGCCGCCCTCTGGGTAGCACTGGAGTTGCGCCAGAGCATCACCCGCCGACCTGAGGCCGTGCCGGCCGGCTGGGCAAGCGAAGTGCTGTTTCGGCTCATCGTCGGGTTAGGGGCGCTCGGGGCCGGCGCCCTCTCGGCGGTGGCACGGTCGGCCATGGTCCGGCCGACCGGCGTCGCCGACGGGATCGGGCTCGTGCTGTTCTGGAGCGGCATGGCACTGCGCCAGTGGAGCTTTCACACGCTGGGCCGGTACTTCACCTTCACCGTCCAGGCGAGCCACGATCAGCCGGTGATCACCGACGGGCCATATCAGCTGATCCGGCACCCCAGCTATGCCGGGCTTCTCCTTGTGATTGTGGCAGTAGGACTTTTCATCGGAAACTGGTTGTCGTGGCTGTGCCTCACCGTCGCCACTTCCGGCGGCCTCCTGCTCCGCATCCGAGTGGAGGAAGCGGCACTGATGGAGTACCTCGGTGGCGGGTACCGCGCCTACGCGGCGACTCACAAACGGCTCGTGCCCTTCATCTGGTGACAGCAGCCAGCGTGGTCAGCGACGGCCTGCCCTCAGGACCATGACGGGTACTGGGATCCCAGCATCGTCAACATTCGAAGACCGACCAGCAGATCTCGTTGCGCAACCGTTGATCGTCCAAGATGAGCTCGCGGATCGCATCCGGGAGTTGTTCGCGCTGCCAACGGCACTCGAGCCGTCCGGCGCCCTCTGGCTCGTATGGGAGAGCCGCTGCACGCGCCGCCTTTATCCCGTATGCCGCAGCGCCGAGGTCGTGAGTGGCGACATGCGCCACCACCGCGGCCTGGCCCGCCGCGAATGCCGCGTGACGAGCCCCTCCGCTCAACACGCGTGCCGCCGCCATGGCGTGGCCGCCAGCCGCGCGGGACTCGGACATCCCGATCTCGCCTCGCGCCCACGCCCGGATCTGGTCGATCGCCCGGCGGGGCCGGGGATCCGACGGCTGCACCGCCTCGAAAAGGTGCAGCACGTGCTCGGCGCACGCAGCCGCCCACAGAGCGACCAGCCGATGGTCGAGGTCGGTGAGTGTCCCCCCTCGCCGGATGGTGATGAACCGGGGGTCGCGGTCCTTGGGAAGAATCACGACCCCACCGTACGGCGGTGCCGCACGATTCCGTCAACGCCAAGTCGGCGCACCCAAGCATCATTCGCCCGTAGCGGTCAACCCACCGACTATCTGGCGAACCAACGCACGCCGTGCAACGGCGAACGTCGTGAGGGTGATGGAAAGCGCCGTGCCGCCCTGCTATGTGAATGGTCGGCACGAACCGTTCCCGTTCCACCAGTCTCGCACCGGCCTCTGTCGAGGAGTCGTCGGCGGGCTCGACATCGAGCAGCACTCCTCGGGCGCCGGCGCCTCATCGGGATCCCAGGCATTCGGTTCTGGGTGGCTGTCGTCTGATCTTCGAGGTCACCAAGCCGCCTCCCCGTGTGATGGCCGGCCTCGTTCGGTTCGCATGGCGTGGCGAGGGGCACACGACGTTCGGATCGTCGTCGACCCGCTCGTAGCCGAGCCCGTGCGTCTCCTTCGCACCCATCTCAGGCGATGTCGCGAATAGAACTGTCGCCGAGACGTCTACCAGTCCTGGGCGGCGAGCAGGAGCGCGGCGAGCGGCTCGAGCGTGGCCACGAGCTCGTTGAGCTCGACCGGTTCGAGGACTTCGTAGGGCTTCGCCGCAAGGTCGTCGGTGCGCGCCTCGACTCGCAGTTTGACAGCGCGACCCTGTTCGCTGAGCCAACCGTCATCGCCGATCAGGTCGCGATCACGCATTCCGTCGATGACGGCGGCGAGCTGGACGGCCGGGAGGTGGTGGATACGTCCGAACTTCCTCGCAGGCATGCCCATGTCGAGGGCGACCAGGACGTGCGCTTCGAGGCGGCCGACACCCTCGATCATCAGGGCTGCGATGTGTCCGTCGCCACGGTGCTCGCGCAGCAGCGAAGCGGCATGGAAGAAGCGGGCCACCACGTCGTCGGGGATCGGGACGGCGCGCAGCGCGGCGTACATCGGGCGGCCCTCGAACGGTGCGCTGACCGCGGCCTTGGTCAACAGCTCAGTGGCGCGGGCGAAGCCGGGAGAGTCGACGTGGTCGCCGAGGATCCGTCGCAGCGCCTTCACGCAGCCCGCCTGACGAGCGGCGATCGCCGCTTCGGGTGTGGTGGTGCGCCACACCTTCGGAATGTGTCGGGCCACCTCACCGGGAGCGAAGTTGTAGAAGAGCGCGTCCACCACCTCCGCTGTGGCGAGTCCCAGGGGCGCCGCCCGTCCGGCGAAGTAGGTGTCCCAGTAGTCGGTGAACCCGAGGGCGAACATCGCTTCGTTGGGTTCGTCGGCTGAGTAGGGGATGACACCGATCGGCTCGACCAGCTCGAACATCCGGCGTGCCATCGAGTTCATGGTGCACTCCTTCTGCTGCAGCCCCGGCGCCCTGGCGGACACTCACGATCAGTTGGACGGTTGTGCGCACCCAATCTCATCGCCGAGGTCACGACAGGCGACGCCTCCGGGGCATGCCCACAGTTCCGTGTCCAGAAATGACCGCAACGTGGACGACGTCGTCATCGGGTGAACGTGAGGTGGGTGACGCCGCAGGCATCGAGACTGCCTCCACGTCGTACTGCTGCTCCAACGCCTCCAGGCCGTCCCACAGCCGAACACCACGGCCGAGCAGGATCGGTACCTGCACGACGTGCAGGTGGTCGACGAGACCGGCGGCGAGGAACGCGCGCATCATGGT
>JALYYN010000593.1 GCA_030946525.1 Actinomycetota bacterium
GGCACCGCGGCCGAGGAGGCCGGCACCGTCCTGTTCTGCGTCGACCACCACCGAGGCTCGGAGGAGAACCAGGCGGGGTGGGAGCACCACGACGCCGGGCTGGTCGACCCCGCCACCGGCCGCATCGACACCCTCCCCTGGTTCCGGCGCACCGTCGAGCGGGCCGGGCTGGAGGAGACCGTCATCGCCGTCGTGGGTGACTCCACCCTCGTGGCCCGGCACTGGCAGACTCGGCTCGGGATGGTGTTCATCGACGGTGGTCACGGCCACGGGCCGGCCCACGCCGACTTCGAGGCCTGGGCGCCCCTCGTCGCCCCCGGCGGCCTGCTCGCCATCCACGACGTGTTCGAGGATCCCGCCGACGGCGGCCGCCCCCCGTACGACGTGTGGAGCCGGGCGGCGGCGTCACCCGACTTCGAGCCGGTCGACCACGCCGGCGCCGGCTCGCTGCGGGTGCTGCAGCGGGTCGGCGGCCGGTGAGGACAGGCCTCGCCGCCCTCGTGCTCGTGGCCGCGGCCTCCGCACTGCTGGCCGGGGCGTGCGGAAACCCGTCGACCGCGCCCCCCCGGACCATCGACGTCGCCGGCGACCGGGTGACGGTGGCCTCGCTGGTCGACGCCGAGGCCGGGCTGTGCGCGGCGCGAGCCTCGGCCGCCACCGACCCCGTCGCCGCCCGAGCCACCTTCTACAACCGGGCCCACACGCCCCTCCACTCCGGCGCCCGCGCCCTGGAGGACGTCGACCGGGCCCAGGCCGCCACCCTGCTCGAGGCCATGCAGAAGGTGGAGTCCGGCCTGGACAGCCCGACCCCCAGCCTCCCCGACGACCTCGCCCATCTGGCCGACGTCTACCGCGCCGGCCTGGGGCGACTTGCCATCTCGGCACCGCCCTGCGAGAAATGACCGCCATGGCCGCCCCCACCCGCATCCGACAGGCGGCGGCCGCTCTCGCCTCCGTGGTCATCCTGGGCGCCTGCGGCGGCTCGGCCAACAGCGCCAAGGCGAACCCCGACGACCTGGCCGTCGCCGTGGCCAGCTACGACCTGACCGCCGGCCATCCCACCCGGTTCATCGCCGGGCTGCTCACCGTCGACCAGCGGCTGCTGGGCTACGGCAGTGTCGACTTCCGGTTCTCCTACGTCGGCACCAAGGAGGGGGCCAACCCGTCGCCCCAGGGCCCGGTGACCAAGGCGACCTACCTGCCCATCCCCGGATCGACGACACCCTCCCCGCCGCCGGCCACGCCGCAGATCGTCCTGTCCTCGGACACCCGCGGCGTCTATTCGACCCGGACGACCTTCGACAAGGCCGGCTTCTGGGAGGTGGAGGCCAGCACCACCCTCGACGGCAAGGTCCGCACCGGCAAGGGCGCCTTCGCCGTCAACCCCAAGAACGCCATCCCCGACGTGGGCGACCCGGCCCTGCCCACCCAGACGCTCACCCCCAACACCCCGGACACCCCCCCGGTGGCCATCGACTCCCGGGCGGGCAGCGGCCCCGTCCCCGACCCCGACCTGCACCGCAGCACCATCGCCGCCGCCCTGGCCGCCAAGCGCCCGATCGTCGCCGTCTTCGCCACGCCCGTCTACTGCACGAGCCGGTTCTGCGGGCCCATCACCGACCTGATCAACGACCTCGCCCACCAGTACGCCGACAAGGCCACGTTCATCCATGTCGAGATCTGGAAGGACTTCCAGAACAGCGTCGTGAACCAGTCGGCGGCCGACTGGTTGCAACGCGACGGAGACCTCAACGAGCCGTGGGTGTTCCTGATCGGCGCCGACGGGCGCATCGTCGCCCGTTACGACAACGTGGCCACCCGCGAGGAGATCGAGCCGTTCCTACAGGGCCTCCCGTCGATCGGCGCCGCCACCCCCTGATCCCGGGGGCGCCGGTCGACCATGCTGGGCTGGTGACGACCGACGACGACTTCACCGCCCTGGCCCGACGGATCGGCGACGCCTGCCGCCTGACCGGCACGTTCACCCTCCGCTCCGGCCAGGTCTCGTCGACCTACTTCGACAAGTACCTCTTCGAGGCCGACCCGGAACTGCTCGGCGCCGTCGCCCGGGCCATCGTGCCGCTCATTCCTCCCACCACCGAGGTGCTGGCCGGCCTCGAACTGGGCGGGGTGCCGGTAGCCACCGCGGTCTCCCTGGCCACCGGGCTGCCGGTGTCCTTCGTGCGGAAGGAGGCCAAGCGGTACGGCACGGCCAAGCTGGCCGAGGGCGCGGACGTTGCCGGTCGACGGGTCCTGATCGTCGAGGACGTGGTGACCACCGGCGGCCAGGTCGCGCTCTCCGCCCGTGACCTGCGCGACCGGGGGGCGACCCTGCTCGCCGCCCTGTGCGTCATCGACCGCAGCGAGGGCGGTCATCAACTCGCCGGCGAGGACCTGGTTCTGATCTCGGTGTTCACCGCCGCCGACCTCCGGGCCGGCGACGGAGCCGGGGGCTGAGCCCCGGTCGGTGATCGGTACAGTCCTCCCATGCCGCCCCCGACCGAGGCCCAGCTGGCCGCCCGGGAGGACTGGGTCATCGACTGGCTCGACCGGCGGATGGACGTCGTGGACGGGCTCGTCACCCGGGGAGGTGCCGACCCACTCGGTTGGCTCGGACTGCAGCGCCAGGTCCGCACCTTCACCCGCCAGGCCGCCACCGTGCCCCGGGCCCGGTCGTCGGCCCGGGTCGTGGCCGCGCTCGACGACCACGTGGCCGACCTCGCCACCGCCGGGGCGCGAGCGGACGCCGAACTGGCTGCCGCCGGCCCTGCCGCCGCGGCCGAGGCCCGGTCCCGCCTGGGGATCCGGCTCGCCCTGATCGGCAAGGGCGGCGCGGGCAAGACGGTCACCTCGTCGACGCTCGCCCGCCTGCTGGCCCGCCGGGGTCGCAAGGTCCTCGCCGTCGACCTGGACGTGAACCCCGGGCTGGCCATCAGCCTGGGGCTGCCCCCGACCGAGGCCGGGCTGCCTCCCGGCGCCATCGAGGAGGCGACGTCCGCACCCTACGGCTGGCAGCTCGCCGCCGGGCTGAGCCCGGAGGAGGCGGTCGAGCGTCACGCCGCGGTGGCGCCCGACGGCGTCCGCTTCCTGGGCCTCGGCAAGATCGGCACGGCCGACAAGGAGGTGGCCCGGCGGTCCGTGGCCGCCGTCCGCCAGATCCTGCTCGGCTTCAGCGACCCGGAATGGGACGTCATCGCCGACCTCGAGGCGGGGCCCACGACGCCGTTCGAGGGCTACCACGACTTCTCCGACCATGTCCTGATGGTGGTCGGACCGGCCTGGCGGTCGGCGATGACGGCGCGGCGCCTCCTCCCGATGGTGGACGACCGGCGCCTGACCGTCGTCTACAACCGCTTCCGTGACGAGGCGGACCACCCCGGGCTCCCGCCCGACATCCGCATCCCCAACGACCCCGAGCTGACGCAGGCCGAGCGCGAGGGCCGGGCCCCGGTCGACGCCTGTCCCGACTCGCCGGCCATCCGGGCCGTCGAGCAGCTGGCCGACCTCATCCTGAGCGGCGGGTAGCGGGAGCGACGGCGCCCGGCCAGCCGATGCGCACCTCGACCGAGTGCGAGAAGTGCAACACCGGCTCGCCCACGGGCGTGGGGAGGCCGGCCGCTTCGATCAGACCATCGTCCAGGTGGACCAGCTCGGCCCGGTGCAGCGGCCAGGGGTCATGGGCGGCCCGGGCGTGGTGCAGACCGCTGAGCGGGGCGCTGAACAGCGCCCACCGGGCGGTCAGGAAATGGTCCCGCTCGTCGAGCTCGCCGGCGGCGAAGTGCTCGCCCACCTTGACGACCGCCCGGCTCGTCACCCCCTTCGGTCCCGGCCACCACCGCCGGCAGTCGTAGGTCACCACCGGGCCGTCCCAGTCGAGGCGCATCCGCGACCAGAAGTACGGGAGGCGGTACGTCGCCCGGGCCGTGCAGACCGCCCCGAGCCGTGAGGCGTCGAGGGAGGAGAACCAGATGCCGCTCTCGCCGTCGGCGCTGCGGACGTAGGTCCGCACGTTGGTCTCGCAGAAGCGCGAAAGCCACGGGACCGACGGCACGCCCGGGAGGCCCACCCGCATGTAGAAGGGGACCAGGCCGACCCACGCGTCGCCGTCGAAGGTCTCGACCTCCAGCCCGGGGGGCAGCAGCCGCTGCACGTCGGCCGCCGCGAACCGCCAGTGGATGAACGTCAGCTCGTCCCAGTGGTGGACCATCACCGCGCTGGCCACGGGCGTCGGGCAATCCGGTCCGAACCTGCCGGGAGCGGTCATCGCCTCGCGATGATACGGCGGAGCGAACTGACGCCCGGGCGGCGGCCCGGTAGACAGGAGGTGATGCTCGTCGCCGACAACGGTGGTTTCGCCACGCTCCTCGACGACCTGCGCGATGCCGACGCCTACGGCGTGGACGCCGAGTTCCACGGCGAGAGCTCGTACTACCCCCGCCTCGCCGTGCTCCAGATCGCCTCCCCGGACCGGGTGGCGGTGGTCGACGCCACCACCGTCGACGTCGCTCCGTTCGCCGAGATCCTGGAAGGCGACGGACTCATGGTCGCCCACGCCGGCGAGCAGGACCTGCAGGTGCTGCAGCGGTCCACGGGGACCATCCCCGGGCGCATGCTCGACACCCAGATCGCCGCCGGGTTCATGGGCTTCGGCTCCCCCTCACTGGCCCGGCTCGTCGGCGACCTCCTCAGCGTCCGCCTGGAGAAGGGCGCCCGGATGAGCGACTGGTTCAAGCGCCCGCTCACCCGCGAGCAGGTCGCCTACGCCGCGGCCGACGTCCTCTACCTCCTCGACCTGCGGGCCGTGATCGAGGAGCGCCTGGTGGCGTCGGGCCGGCTCGAGTGGGCCTACGACGAGTCCGAGCGCCGTCGGCGGGTCCGGGCCCCGGACATCGGGATCGCCTGGTGGCGCCTCAAGGGCTGGCGGCAGCTGCGGGGCCCGTCCCGCGGCGTGGCCCAGGAGCTGGCCGCCTGGCGAGAGACGGCGGCGATGGCGGCCGACAAGCCGGCGCGCCGGGTGCTGGCCGACGAGGCCGTCCTGCTACTGGCGGAGCGGCCGCCCCGCTCGGTCCGTGACATCCCCAAGTCACGCCTGTTCGACGTCGGGCGGTTGTCGTCCAAGGTCGTCGATGAGCTGATGGCCGCCGTGGGCCGGGGCCTCGACCTGGCGGCGGGTGAGCTGCGGCTCCCGCCCGACACCGACCTGCCCCCGCACCTGCAGACGCTGGCCTCGCTGCTGGCCGCGTGGGTGGCCCAGCAGTCCCGCACCCTTTCGATCGACGCCACCCTTCTCGCCACCCGCAGCGACATCGAGGCCTTCCTCCGCCGGGTCCCCGACAACCGCCTGGAGCACGGCTGGCGGGCCGAGTTGGTCGGATCGACCGTCGAGCGCATCGTCGACGGGAGCGCGGCCATCGCCTTCGACGGGAAGGGCAGCCTGGTGCTGGTCGACCGGGACCTCGGCGGCCCTACCGGCTGATCCGGGATGCCCCTCGTCCTCGTCGCCGAGGCGTGCGACCCTGGTGGGGTGACCGCCCACCGCATCACCTACGAGGGGCCCGCCTCCCTGGCCATGGGCGCAGCGACCGCCGTGGCCGATGCCGACGGCGTTGAGCTGACCTCGGCCGACGCCCCGGAGCCCCTCGACGGGCAGCCGGACCGGGTGCGCCTGGCCCTCACAGTCGAGGCCACGCCTGACGACGTGGCCGTCGCCGTGCGGGCCGTGGGGGACCGCCTCCCGCCCGACGCGACGATCGGCCTGGTCGAGGTGTGAGGGCGGGGTGGACGGCGCCGGCCGACCCGGCGACCATCGACGTCGACCGGGCCGTCGCCGTCACGATCACGTGGGAGGACGGTCACGTGAGCCGGTTCGACCTGGAGAACCTGCGGGTGAGCTGCCCGTGCGCCGAGTGCCGGGGCCTCCGGGAGCTCGGCGAGGACGCCTGGCCCCGGCCCGGTGCCCCGGCCGCGCTGGAGGTGGCGACTGCGGCCCAGGTGGGCAACTGGGGCCTGAACCTCCACTGGAACGACGGCCACACGACCGGCATCTACACCTGGGAGGTCCTGCGCGCCTGGTGCCCGTGCCCGTCGTGCACATCAGCGGCACAGGCCGGGGCGGGGGCCGGGGCGCCCTGAATTCCCGTGTCGCGAGGGCCCTGGCCTGCGCTACCATTGAAAGCCGTCCCCCCGACGCTGCACTGCCCGACATCCGGGCTGCGCAATGCCGGTGTGGTGGACGCCTCGAAGCTCTGCCGGCACAGGGGCCCCGATGCGCCCGATGCCGCAAGATGTAGCCCAAGGAGATACGCCATGGCTCGATCCACTGCAAGCAACAACGGTTCCCCCGAGGGGCGCGCTGCGCTGGACGCCCAGCTCCGCCGCATCGGCTCCAACGAGCAGACGGTCCGGGACTACGACGAGCTCGTCGCACTGGGCGCCCAGCGGCGTGACTCCCGCAAGGGCGCATCGATTAACGGCATCGAGGCCCTGCACCGCTCCTCCTAGTTCGGAGGGGTGCCGGTCCCCGGCGCGCCGACCGCCACCCCGCTGCGGATGGCGGATGCGTGATGGTCCCGTTGGCGGTCGTCCCGGTGACCTGAAGCCGGTCACCGACCTTGAGCGCGCCCAGCGTGCCGGGCGTGGTGGTGACGCCGACCGACACGGTCGTCAGGCCCGGCGTGGTGGTGACGGCGAACGTCCGTCCGGCGACCGACTTCACCACGCCGCCGGCCGGCGGTCCGCCCTGGAACCCACCCCGCGGCGCCGCGCCCGCCGGTGGGGCCACCCCCGCAGGC
>JALYYN010000600.1 GCA_030946525.1 Actinomycetota bacterium
CTGCGGTCGGTGCTGCGGGCCGGGGGCAGCGACGACGACGTGGCCGCGGCCATCGTGGCCGACGTCGGGACCAAGTGGGCCGGCCACTCCATCGGCCACGTCGACTTCATCCGCCCGGACCGCTCCATGAGCCAGATCGGTGGCTAGGCCGAGTCGGCCGTAGACTTCGGGCCCATGAGCGACCGTGGCCTGACCCATATCGATCCGCTGGGCCGGGCCCGCATGGTCGACGTCACCCCCAAGGAGGCCACCCACCGCCGGGCGCTGGCCCGCTGCAAGGTGATGATGAAGCCCGAGACCACGTCCATGGTGGCCACCAACTCCCTCACCAAGGGCGACGTCCTGGCCGTGGCGCGCGTCGCCGGGATCCAGGCGGCCAAGCAGACGCCGGCGCTGATCCCTCTCTGCCACCCCCTGCTGGTCGGATCGGTGTTCGTCAACTTCACCATCGGCGACGACTCCGTCGAGGTGGAGGCCCAGGTCGAGACCATCGACCGCACGGGCGTGGAGATGGAGGCGATGACCGCCTGCGCGGTCGCCGCGCTGACCATCTACGACATGTGCAAGTCGGTCGACCGGTCCATCTGCATCACCGAACTGGTGCTCTGGGAGAAGACCGGCGGGCGCTCCGGCATCTACCGCCGGGCCGTCGAAACCGAGTAGCCCCCGGCCCGGCGCCGGCGGCGCGCCGCTTGCCTCACCCAGCCTCGGCTGGTAGGAAGAAGGGGCGCCGGCTCCCCCCATCCGCGTTCCGCGGATCGTGGCGCAGTACCGTCCATCGAGGTAAAGGAAGGTCTGAGGAGCGTGACATTGGTTCTTCTGGTCCTCGCCGGTATTTGGGCCGCAGTTCTCATTCCACCCGCTGTCCGTGCTCGGGCAGAGGGTCGACCGGGTGACTCCATCAGCAACTTCCGGCGTCAGCTCACCGTGCTCCGTCGTACGAGCCCCCACGTCGGGCGCTCGGGCGGCGTCGACCTCCGGCACCGCTTCCACTCCCCCACCGCCTCGGCCATGCCGGTGCACGGCCCCCTTCGGAGCACTTCCCCCCGCGCCGGCACACGCGGTCCCCAGACCGCCGCCCTGCGGGCCGGTTCGCCGGCGTCCGCAGCCCGCAGCCGCACCATCCGACGCCGGCGCGACGTCCTCACCGCCCTCCTGGTCGCCGTCGTGGCCACGCTGCTCCTGGGCGTGTTCATCGGGTCGAGCCTGGTCTGGGGCGCCCACCTCCTCGCCGACGTGCTGCTCGTCGCCTACGTCGCCCTCCTCGTCCACCAGCGCAACGCTGCTGCCGAGCGGGACATGAAGGTCCGCTACTTCCCCCAGACCGCCAGGCTCGACCCGGCCCTGCTCAGGGCTGAGCCGGCGCTGCTGCGCCGGTCGGCGAACTAGCCCCTTCCATCTCCGGCGGGAACTGTGGATCGAGGCGTTGAGCTCACCGCGCTCGGGCACGCCCTCCGGGAAGACCTCGAAGCCGCCAACCGGGCTCGCGAGATCGCCCTCGCCGCGTGCCGGCGGACGATCCGGGCCTGCGGAAGCTCGATCCGGGCCGTCCACCAACTCCGCCCGGCAGACGCCCTCCAGCTGGCCGACGAAGCCGGCATCTCGTTGCGCGAGGCGCAGGATGCCCTTGCCCCCTTCCCGGCCCTGGTCGGCAGCGGGCCGCTGCACGACGCAGCCAAGGAGTACGCCGAAGCCCGCCTGACCGCGGCCATGGTCGGCGACGGCCCGCTCCCGTCGGCCCGACAGCTCGGTGTCCCGGCCGCGGCCTGGCTGAACGGCCTGGCCGAAGCGGCCAGCGAGCTCCGCCGTCACCTCCTCGACCGCCTGCGGGGCGGCGAGCTCACCCGCAGCGAGTCCCTGCTGGCGGCCATGGACGATGCCTACGGCCTGCTCGTCACCATCGACTACCCCGACGCCATCAGTGGCGGCCTCCGCCGCACCACCGACTCCCTGCGGGCCGTACTGGAGCGCACCCGTTCCGACCTGACCGTGACCGTCCTCCAGTCACGGCTGCAGGCCGCCATCGAAGGTCGGTCCGCCCAACCCTGACCTGCCGGCCACCCGACTATCGTGGGTGGGC
>JALYYN010000028.1 GCA_030946525.1 Actinomycetota bacterium
GCCCGGCGAGCTGATGTGTTGCCGGCCGGTCAGGTGATCTTGACGCTGTAGACCAGTCGCAGGGTGGTGCCCGGGTAGGTGGTCTCCGTCTCGGTCAGCTCCACGCAGAGCGCGGCGATGGCCCGGCTGCGTCGTGGTGATGAGAGAGGTTCGATGCGGACGTGGAGCTCGGTGCCGATGACCTCCATGTCGGCCGAGGCGGAGAGCGCTTCGGCGAGCAGGCTGTGGGCCTCGTCCTCCGCTCGGGCGTAGTGGGGACCGAGCGCTCTGGCCAGGGCGTGCTCGGCGTTCCAGGCCGCCATGCGGGCGGCATCGTGGATGCGCTTGCGTTCGTCGTCGAGGACCATGGCGTCGGGCCGGATGGTCCCGAGTGCGACCTTGGCCGGGACCGTCGCCGATCGTTCTTTCGTCTCCGACAGGGCGTTGCGGGCGTCGTTGATGGGTCGCATGGGGGCGCTGTTGGTGGCCAGAGCGTCGGAGACGACAGCGGCGGTGGCCGCGGCCACCTCGGCTCGGGCGTCGATGAGCTCCTGGCGAGCCTTGGCCTTGGCCGGGTTGGGCACGAGGCGTGCCGGGTCGTCGGGGACCTTGGCGTAGGAGTCCATGGCGTCGAGGCCCCGGGGGCGCATGAACCGGAACAGGTTCTCCTCCCGCCAGCGGCTGAACATCGCCTGGGCCACCTCGGTCCCCTTGAGGTCGGCCCTGGTGGTCAGTACTTGCGTCTGGTGGCCGCTGGCCGCGTCGCGTCGGGTGACCTGGCGGCAGACGAAGTCGTGGCGGCCTTTGTCATAAGGGATGGTGACCTGGCGGTCGGCGAGCAGGTAGGTGGTCGGGTGCCCGAAGGGGCCCGTGGCCCGGTGGGTGGTGAAGGCGTCGACCGGTTCCGGGCTGAGGGGGCCCTTCTTGTAGGTGAGGATGTGGAAGCCGGCCGCCACCAGGTCGACGAAGAGCGCCGGGCTCCAACCTCCCCGGTCGAAACAGATGGTGGGCCGGGCGTCGGGCCCGAGGAGCTCTCGGACGAGCCGGGTCGCTTGCTTGAGCTCTCCGGCCAAGGATGTCCCCGGCACCGAGGACCACACCAGCACCGCGTCGCCTCGGGCGTCGGCCAGCCAGGTGTCGGTGGTGGCGGCCATGGCGATGCGGGCCCGGGCCAGGTGCGTCCGGGGCAGGTCAGACCCGCCGTGGTAGGCCCGCACATGGCCGTCGACGTACAGGATCCCCATCGCCTCGGGGTGGGCGGCGACGTGCTGGCGGGCCAAACCCATCACCAGGGCGTCGGAGCGCCGGAGACTGGCGAGGGCCTCCATGCGCCGGCGCACGGTGCCGACCTCCGGCGCCCGGTCCAAGCCGAGCAAGCGGCCCAGGGCGACCGGGTCGATGCGAGTGAGGCCCTCGGCCCGGGGCTCACCCAGCAAGGCGGCGAACACCAGGGTCAACAACAACGAGCGGACCCCGTAGAACGCCGCCTTCGGGGCGCCGTAGACGGCGTTGGCCACCTCCAGCAGCCCGGTCACGGCGAGGGCGGGAAGGACCAGCAGTACCCCGGCGAAGGGCAGGCTGGCCCCTTCGGTGATCACCGGCTCGGCACCGCAGAGCAGCCCGGCATGAGCCAACGCCCGCTCGATGTCGCGCGGCTCGGGCCGAGCGAGCGCCACCAGCGCGCTCCCCTCCGCCGGCTCAGGCCCGAGGCCTGCGGCGGGTCCCGCGGCGGCGACCTCTCGGGCCGCCTGGGCGGCCAGTGCCCGGCGCACGGTGTCGGTCGAGGCACCCACCGCGGAGGCCACCTCCAGCAGCGACCGGCCCTCGGCCCGCAACGAACAGCAGCGGGCAGCCAGCTCGGGGGTCAGCTTGGACGGGCCCTTCGGCCCGCGTCGTTCGACGCCCAGGCCCTCGACGCCTTCGGCTTCCCAGTCCTGTACCCAGTCCCGCAGCGTGTTGTGGTGCACCCCGAAACCCTGGGCCACCTGGTAGCGGTGCGCCGAGGCAGTCACGACCAAGCTCACTGCGGCCAGCCGACGGCCGACGACGTCACCGTTCGCCCAGCACGACGTCGCCATTCCCCAGATGAAGACGACGCCGCCCTCGTCGTTCTCCACCAGGGCGACCGCGGGGCCGATCATCACCGAGCCGGCGGGCACGAGCGGGAGCGGCTGACCGTGGCGCACGCTGCCCATCCCAGCACTCTCCAGGACGCCAGCGATGCTCACGAATAATTATCTCACACTTGGACCCGCCAATCGAGGATTTCCCTTATGGAATATGGGTCCCGTCCCCCCCCATGCTGGGAGTCCTGGAATCGAATCCGTCAGTGCGCTTTCCTCACCTGGCCCCCCTGAACCTGAGGTGAGGAACGGCGAGCCTACCGTGGCCGAGCTCATGCTGCCTTTACAGTATCGATGACTGATCGATTGCAGCTTCCAACGCCCCGAGCCCGCAGGCCGCCTCGACGGCCGCTCGACCGGCAGCCGCCAAGGAATCGGCAAGCCCGTCGTTGGTCAGTACCTGTATGGCTAGGTCCGCAAGGTCAGATGCCGACTCACCAACAAGAACATCCCTTCCAGGCCTCAGAGTGATACTTGAAATAGCCTTCGGCGTAGCGACTACAGGTACTCCGCGGGCCAGTGCCTCAATCACCTTGAGCTTGGGTCCCACGCCGGCTCGGACAGGAACTATCGCTACGCGGGCCCCGAAGTAGTAGGGCGTGAGGCTATCAACTTCGCCGACGTGCACTACGCCCGGACTGCCCGGTAGTCCCGTCTCAAGGCCTCGTCCGACGATCTGGAGTTGTAGATCGGGAATGGCTCCTCGCATTAATGGCATGATGGTCTCGCCGAGCTCTCGAACGGCGTACTCATTGGGGGGAAGTGTAAGGTTCCCGACAAATAGCGCATTCTTCGCTCCCCGGACCGTGGGCGCTAAAGGAACAGCCCCCATGTCGACGACGTTGGGAACGACTAGAACGTTCGCACTCGGAACGAGGTCTCGAACCGCCTCAGCGTCTGCCACACATGGAACCCAGACCTCCGCCGCCGCGGGGTAATACCGGCGCATGAGTGTTCTCATCGCCCACACGGTCGACGGTTGCATGACCCGACTAATTGGCGAAGTCGAAAGTCGGCCGACCTCGGCTGCGACGATGTGTTCGGCGTCCTCGGCGTCGATAATCACTCGTCCAAGCTTAGAGAACGCTTCTGTCCAGGGCGCAAGAAACGATCGTACTATCACGCTCGTCAAAGGCGGACCCGAGAGGGCTTCCAGAACCCTCGGCACCGAGGAGTCGTATGGCCAGCTCGTCGGGTAGGTTCCACCGAGTCCACTAGCTGAGGCCAAGATACGACAGCGCCGGAATGTCCGGTCCAGAGTCCCACCGGGTGAAACCCGCTCAGCCGCTATCAAGACCTCCGGATCGGCGTACGCCTCGGCTCTCTGCTCTGGACCACTCACGAAGGTAGCGACACGCAATTCGCCACGCGCACGTAAGGCGGAGACAATAGAGGAGTCGCGCTGGTTGCTGCCGGTACGAGTCGGCCAAGGATAGTCGGCTAAGACGATCCCGATCAAGTGGGAAGCTCGAAATCGCAGGCTGGCCTATCCAATCTTACCTGAACCTCCTGACT
>JALYYN010000059.1 GCA_030946525.1 Actinomycetota bacterium
GGCGTTAGCCCGACCAGCGGTAGACGTTGGTGGTCCGGGGCACGAAGCCAAGCCGCTCGTAGAGGCGGTTGGCCGCCTCCCGGGACGGGCGGGAGGTGAGGTCGACGGTGCGGGCCCCGGCCGCGCAGGCCCGGTTGAGGGCGTCACGGCAGAGCATCTCGGCGACGCCCCGTCCCCGGGCCGCGCTGTCGACCACGACGTCCTCGACCCACGCCCGGACCCCGGTGGGGATGCGGAAGACGACCAGGGTCATGCTCCCGACGATCCCGGCCTCGCTGTCCCGGGCGACCAGCAGGGTGGTCGTCGACGACCGCACCATCTCGGCCAGCTCGGCGCCGCCGGGGGCGGGCGCGGAGGAGGAGAGCTGGGGCGTGAGGCGGCCGAAGGCGGCCACCAGCTCGGGGGTCACCGCGGTGACCCGCTCGACGACGATGCTCACGTTCGTGCCACGTCCGGCTACGGCGCGTCCGGGACGGGCACGGGCGGCGGCGGGCCGGCGTAGTTGGCGCTCGGGCGGATGAGCCGGTTGTCGGCTGCCTGCTCGAGGATGTGCGACGTCCAGCCGATCACCCGGCTGGAGGTGAAGGTCGGCGTGAACAGGCTCCGGGGCAGGCCGACCTTGTCCATGACCACCCCGGCGTAGAACTCGACGTTGGCGTAGAGGTTGCGACCGGGCTTCAGCTCGGCCAGCACGTCGACGACGGTCTTCTCGACCTTCTTGGCGAAGTCCACCATGTCTCCGCCGAGGCGCTCGGCGACCCCCCGCAGCATGACGGAACGGGGGTCGTCGGTCTTGTAGATCCGGTGCCCGAAGCCCATGATCCGCTCGCCCTTCATGACCGACGCCCGGATCCACTCCTCGGCCTTGTCGGGACTACCGATGGCGTCGAGCATGTCGAGGGCCCGGCTGGGCGCCCCGCCGTGCAGCGGCCCCGACAACGCCCCGATGGCGCCCACCACGGCCGAGCCCAGGTCGGCGCCGGTGGAGGTTATGACGCGGGCGGTGAAGGTGGAGGAGTTGAAGCCGTGGTCCGTGGTCGAGATCAGGTACTGCTCGATGGCCCGGGCGTAGTCCGGATCGGGCACGTCGCCACTGAGCATGTAGAGGTAATTGGCCGCGTAGTCGAGGTCGGGGTGGGGGTCGATGGGCTCCAGGCCCTGGTTCAGCCGGTACAGCGCCATGATCAGCGTTGGCATGACCGCGCTGGTCTGCATGGCGTTGGCCCGCAGCGTGGAGGTGTCGATGTCGAGCCACGACTTGAAGTCGAGCGCGTAGGCCAGCAGGGAGTAGGCGCTGCGCAGGGCGTCGAGGGGGACGAAGTGCTCGCCGGCGGTGGCGATGGCGGGGAGCAGCCCCTTGACCGACGGCGGGAGCTGGCGGAGCGAGCGGATCTCCTCGGCGAACGCCGTGCGCTCGTCGGCCGTCGGCAGGTTCCCCTCGTAGAGCAGGTGCCAGACGTCCTCCAGGGAGCGCTTCTCGGCCAGCTCCACGGCGTTGTATTGGCGGTAGTGGTAGAAGCCCTCCTGGCCCCGGACGTCGCCCACCTCGGTCTCGGCCACGACCACGCCCTCGAGGCCGCGGCGGGCCTCGATCATCCCGGGGTGCTCGATCTGCAGGACCTGGGCCAGCTTCAGCATGTCCCGCATGGAGACCACGCCGACCAGCCGGCCGTCGTCGACCACGGGGAAGTGGCGGTAGCCGTGGGCGGTGAGGCTGTCGAAGGCGGACTTGACGTCGTCACCGGAGCCGACCGTGCCCGGCTCCGGGGTCATCCAGTCGGCGACCTTGGCACCGGTCAGGTCGGCGCCCGCCGCGCTCGCCCGCACCAGGTCGTGCTCGGTGAGGATGCCGACGGGGGCGTCATCCGCGGTGACGATGATGGAGCTGACCTTGCGCCCGATCATCCGCTTGGACGCGACCGAGAGGGCGTCGTCGGCGGCCGACGTCAGGACGTCGCGCGTCATGACGTCCGCGACCGTCCGTACCTTGGCTCCTTCAGCCATCCATCCTCCTCGATTCGGCCTCGGCATCGTACCGGGCCAGTTCGGGGACCAGCCGAAGGAGCAGGAGCACGCCCAGGATGCACGCCGCGCCTCCCGAGACCACCGAGAACCGGGCCGACGTGAGGGCCGCCACCCCTCCGGCTTCGGCGTCGCCGAGCTGGGGGCCGCCCGTCACGACCGCGATGTGGACGGCGGAAAGGCGGCCCCGCAGGGCGTCGGGGACGGACAGTTGGAGGATGGTGTTGCGGAAGACGGCCGACACCACATCGGCTGCGCCGGCGAGGGCCAGCATGGCCAGGCCGAGCGGCAGCCACGGGACGATCCCGAAGGTGGCGATGGCGCCGCCCCAGACCAGGACCGACACGATCACCGCCCGGCCCTGGCGGCGCACCCGGCCCACCCACCCGGTGAAGAGCGCCCCGAGGAGGGCCCCGGCGCCGGGCGCGGCGTAGAGCAGCCCCACCGTCACCGCGCCGCCGCCGTAGAAGACGGTGCCCAGCGCCGGGAACAGGGCCCGGGGCATGCCGAAGACCATGGCGTCGATGTCGATGAGGAAGGTGCTGGTCAGCAGGCGCCGGCCCTTCAGGTAGCGGAGCCCTCCGCAATCGACGTCAGCCCGGCTCTCCCGGGCGCCCTCCT
>JALYYN010000072.1 GCA_030946525.1 Actinomycetota bacterium
TCGGAGATGATCCGCCGCCTCAAGGGCGAGGGCTGGGTCGACACCGAGGGCCGTTTCATCACCCTCACCGACAAGGGCCGGGGCCGGGCCATCAGCGTGGTGCGCAAGCACCGCCTGGCCGAGCGGCTGCTCACCGACGTGATCGGGCTGCCGTGGCACAAGACCCACGTCGAGGCCTGCCGCTGGGAGCACGTCATCTCCGACGAGGTCGAGGAGCGGCTGGTCGTCATCCTGGGCAACCCGGCCACCTGCCCGCACGGGAACCCGATCCCGGGATCGGGCGGCCCCGAGCGGAACCTGTCGGCGCTCGCCGTCTCCGAGCCGGGCGACCACATCCGCCTCGAGCGGGTGACCGAGCAGGTCGAGGTCGACCTCGACGCCCTCATCTACCTCGACAGCCATGGGTTCGTGCCGGGGGTCGACGCCGAGGTCCGCTCGAAGGCGCCGGACGGCACGTTGACCCTGGCGTTGGACGAAGGCACCATCGCCCTCGGCCCCGCCCTGGCCGGCCAGCTCTTCGTTTCGGCTCGCAAGCAGAGCTCGCTCACCGAGTAAGACCATGCTCCGGGCGACCGGCACGCCGGTTCGCCCGCCGCCGTTTTCCTCTGCCCTCGGCAGCTACTCCGCTTTGCCCGGGGGCGGATCGGCGACGGGCTCGAGGGCGAGCGTGCCGTCGATGATCTGCTGGGCCACGGTGCGCATCTTGGCCCGCTGCTGCATGGCCGTCCTCTGGATGAAGGAGAAGGCGTCGTTCTCCCGCAGCTGCGCCCGGTCCATGAGCAGGCCCTTGGCCCGTTCGACCAACCGGCGCGTCTCCAGCAGCTCCTTGGTGCCCTCGACTTCCGCCTCCAGGGCCTTCATGTCGTTGAACCGGCCCAGGGCCACCTCGATGGCCGGCACCAGGTCGCTCTTCTGGAAGGGCTTGACCAGGTAGTAGAAGGCGCCGGCGTCGCGGGCCTGCTCCACCAGGTCTCGCTGGCTGAACGCGGTCAGGATCAGCACCGCGGCCCGGCGTGAGTCGGTGATCTGGCGGGCGGCGGCGATGCCGTCGAGGCCGGGCATCTTGATGTCGAGGATGGCGAGGTCGGGGTGGAGCTCCCGGACGAGCTCGACGGCCTCGTCGCCGCGGCCGACGGCGCCGACGACCTCGTAGCCCTCCTCCTCCAGAGTCTCCTTCAGGTCGAGGCGGATGAGGGCCTCGTCCTCGGCAATGACGATACGGACGGCCACGACGCCGAGATTAGGGCGGTTCGGCGACGAGGCGGTCGAGAAGCTCGTCCTGGGACCGTTCCAGCTCCTTGATCTGGCCGACGAGCTGGGCCCGGTGCCGGGCCATGGCGTCGGCGTGCTTCTGCGCGTCCCTGTGCTCGCGGTCGGCCATGGGCGTCTCCGACACCATGGCGCGCAGGCGCGTATCGTCGGCGGCGTCGGTGAGCGACGCCAGCTGCTCGTCGACCACCGCCAGCTCGGCCCGCAGGGTCTTGAGCCGCCCGGCGGACTCCGACAGCTTGCGTTCCACCAACCAGCGGGACATGTCCACCGAAGTGTACGTCGGGCCCCCGCGGACCGGCCGTTCATGCCAGGCTGGCGCCGGTGGGCAGAGGGTGGCGGATCCTGGCCGTCCTGGCGGTCACGATGGTCCTGGGGACCGTCCTGCGCGCCGTCGGGGTCGGGCTGATCCTACCGCTCGTGTTGCCCGTCCCGTCGTTGGCGATGGCGTACTTCTCCATGAAGGCGCGCCAACCCCCGACGTGCCCGACGTGTGGGCTGCGGCTGTCCTACCGCAAGCTCGGCCCGAACCACGGCATGCTCGAATGCCCTGCCATGTGCGGCTACCGGCGCCTCGTCGGCGACCCGCGGGCCCGTCCGTAGACCCGGCGCTCGTACACTTCGCCACACGATGGGCGCAGCGGAGTGGGGCATCCAGGAGCGATGGTGCGACGCGGTCGGGAACTGGCACGAGGTCGGCCCCGACACCGTGGCCCTCATGCTCGACGCCATGGGCACCGACGGGGAGGGCCCACCGCCTGCGGGCCGCACGCTGTTCGTCCGTCCGGGCCGTCCCGTCGAGATCCACGGGCCGTGCCTGCTGACCGTCGAAGGGGGCGAGGAGGTCCGGGTGGACGGGCGCCTCCCGGCGGACCTCCCGTTCGGCTACCACAGCCTGGTCCGGCTGGAGGACGGGGCGCGCACGGATCTCGTGGCCAGCCCAGGCCGCTGCCCCCTCCCCGCCAACGCTCCGGCGTGGGGGTGGGCGGTCCAGCTGTACGCCCTCCGGTCCCGGGCCAGCTGGGGCATGGGCGACCTGGCCGATCTGCGCGAGCTCGGCCGCTGGTCAGCGGGCGAGCTCGACGCCGGGCTGCTCCTGGTCAACCCGCTCCACGCCGCCCATCCGACCCTGCCGCAGTCGGCCAGCCCGTACTTCCCGAGCAGCCGCCGCTTCCGCAACCCGCTCTATCTCCGGGTGGAGGACGTCGACGGTGCCCCCTCCCTGGGCGGCCTGGAGACACTGACCGCGGCCGGCCGGGCCCTGAACCAGGCCCGCCACATCGACCGTGACGCCGTCTTCCGCCTGAAGATGGAGGCCCTCGAACAGCTCTGGGAGCTCTTCGCCGGCGACGAGGCCTTCGACCGTTGGCGGGTGGCACAGGGACCGTCGCTGGGCGACTACGCCTCGTTCTGCGTGCTGGCCGAGGAGCACGGCCCCGACTGGCGCACCTGGCCGGAGGGCGTCCGCCACCCCGGTGCCCCCGACGTGGCCGACGTCCAGCGCCGCAGCTACGGCCGCTGGCGGTTCCACCAGTGGCTCCAGTGGCTGGTCGACCGCCAGCTGGCGGCCGCCTCCGCCGAGATACCCGTCATGCACGACGTGGCGGTCGGGGTCGACCCGGGCGGGGCCGACGGATGGCTGTGGCAGGACGAGCTGGCCGCCGGGATGGCGGTGGGGGCCCCGCCGGACGAGTTCAACACCAAGGGCCAGAACTGGGGCCTGCCACCCTTCGACCCCTGGCGCCTGCGGGCGTCGGGCTACCAGCCGTTCATCCAGACCATCCGGGCCACCCTCGGCCACGCCGGCGGCCTGCGCCTCGACCACGTCATGGGCCTGTTCCGACTGTGGTGGGTGCCGGAGGACGCCCCGCCGTCGGAGGGCGCCTACGTCCGCTACAGCTCCGCCGACCTGCTCGACATCGTGGCCCTCGAATGCCACCGGGCCGGGGCGTACGCCGTCGGGGAGGACCTCGGCACCGTCGAGGACTCAATGCGCGCAGAGCTGGCCGACCGGAACGTCCTCTCCTACCGCCTGCTGTGGTTCGAGGACGGCCCACCCGCCGGCTATCCGGTCAAGGCGCTCGCCGCGGTGACGACCCACGACCTGCCCACCGTTGCCGGGCTGTGGAGCGGCAGCGACCTGCATGACCAGAAGGAGATCGGGGCCCAGCCCAACGAGGAGTCGACCCTCGCCCTGCGCGAGAAGCTGAAGGATCTTGTCGGCCTGGACGACGACGACCCCGTCGAGGACGTCGTGGCCGGGACCTACCGGGCGCTGTCGGACGCGCCGTCCATGCTGCTGACCGCCGGGCTCGACGACGCCCTCGGCGTCGAGGAGCGACCGAACATGCCGGGCACCATCGACGAGTGGCCGAACTGGTCGATCGCCCTCCCCCTCACCCTCGAGGAGCTGGAGTCCGACCCCCGGCCCCGCGCCGTGGCCGCCGCCCTCGACCGGCGCGATCGCACCGACAGCCCGGGCCCCCGCCCCGCCTGATGGAGCCGTCCACCTGATGGAGCCGCCCACCTGATGGAGATTGCCGGCCTGAGACTGTGGATCGCGGGGACCAACGCGTGGATCGTCGCCCCCGACGGGGACGGCGGCGAGTGCGTGCTCGTCGACGCCCCGCCCGACCCCGGCGCCATTCTCGGTCACCTGGAGGAGCACGGGCTGCGCCTGGTCGCCCTGTTCGCCACCCACGGCCACATCGACCATGTCGGCGGCGTCGGCGAGACGGCCCGGGGCCAGGGCCACGACGTGTCGGTCCACATCCACGACGCCGACCGCCACATGCTCCTCGACCCCATCGGAACGAGCGGGACCCTCGGCCAGATCCTGGAGTACGAGGAGCTCGACCTGCGGCCCCCGGAGCTCCTGGCCGGCCTCGACGACGGCGAGCGGGTGTCCGGGGCGGGCATGACGTTCACCGCCGTCCACACCCCCGGCCACACCCAGGGCTCGACGTGCTTCCTCCTGGAGGTCGGCGGGGAGGCCCCGATCCTGTTCAGCGGCGACCACCTCTTCGCCGGGTCGATCGGCCGCACCGACCTCGCGGGCGGAAGCCACGCCCAGCTCCTGGAGTCCATGGCCGCCAAGATCCTCCCGATGGACGATGCCGTGCAGGTGCTGCCCGGCCACGGTGCGACCACCACAATCGGCAAGGAGCGGGCGACCAACCCGTTCCTCCAGGAGCTGCGCGGTCGCTGAGTCCCCGCGCTCGTCGAACCGGTGACGCTTCTACACGCTCGGGCGTGTAAAAGCGTCACCGGTTGGCAGGGGTCAGGGCAACCAGTGGTGCCGGCGGTACCAATCGACGTTGTCGGCCACCGCGGCGGGAAAGTCGGTGTGGCGGAACCGGAACCCGGTCGACGCCAGGGCGTCGGTGGACAGGCGGTTGTTCCGGTTGGTCTTGCCCATCAGCCTCAGGCGGTCCGGGGTGAACAGGATGGCCGGCACCATGCCCTGGTCCTGCAGGTGCTCCCAGACGGCCCGACGACGCGCCTCGTCGAGGCCCTCGTCGCCGATCTCGGGCTCCATTCCGAAGCAGCCGGCGAGCACGGCGCCGACCTCGTGGCTCGACGGGTAGATGCCGTCGACCACGTTGAACGCCCGGCCCACCGCGCCCTCGGACGTCGCCAGGTGCACGGTGGCGCCGACGAGATCGTCGATGTGCACCAGGCGCTGCTCCATGGGCTCGGCCGCCAGCGCCAGCCGGGGCAGCCCCGCCGCCCGCTCGATGGCGGTGTCGAGGATGGCGCTGGCCAGCAGCTTGGTGGCGCCCGGCCCGTAGACGGTCACCGGGCGGAGGACGACGACGGGCGTCCCCTTGGCACCCTGGTCCCACACCGCCTGCTCCGCTCCCCACTTGGCCTTGCCGTAGCCCCGGCTCGGGCTCGGTTCGACGTCCTCGGTTACCGGGGAGGGCAGCTGGCGCTCCTCGCCGTAGACCGACGTGGAGCTCATGTGGACGAACCGCTCGAGCGGTCCCGCCGCCGCCGCGTCCAGGAGCCTCCGGGTGGCGTCGACGTTGTCCCGCTCCATCTCCTCCTGGGACGACTTCGAGCTCGACGCCCCGGCCAGGTGGAAGACGTGGGTGACGCCGGCGCACAGTTCGGCGAGGTCCGCCGGGGCGTCGCCGGCCAGGTCGGCGGCCCGGTACTCGACCGAGGGATGGAGGTCGTCGGGACGGGCCCGGCGGCCCGTCGCCCGGACGCGCCACCCGGCGTCGACCAGCTCGGGGACCAGCCGGGCGGCGATGAAACCGGTGGTGCCGGTGACCAGTGCGAAGGGCTCGGTTGCGCTCACGCGCCGTAGACTGCCATGCCGACATGGACACCTCCGTCTTCTTCAACCCGGACTGCTCGAACTGCCGGACGGCGGCGGGCATCCTCGCCGAGAAAGGCGTCGATGCCGAGTACATCCGCTACCTCGACAACGCTCCGACGCGGGCGGAACTGGAGGACGTCCTGGCCAAGCTCGGCACCGACGACCCCCGGGAGATGGTGCGGACCAAGGAGCCGGTCTACGCCGAGCTGGGCCTCGACGCCGCCGACCGCGACCAGCTCCTCGACGCCATGGCCGCCCACCCGATCCTGATCCAGCGGCCCATCGTCATCCACGGCGACCGCGCCGTCATCGCCCGGCCACCGGAACGGCTGCTCGAACTGCTCGACCGCCCGCAGGCATAGCCGCCGACCCGCCTCCGGCTCAGGGGCACAGGACGGGACGCGGCCCGCCGACCCCGGCGGCGTAGCGGTCCCACTCCTCGGGCTTCAGATCCCGGCCGGCCAGGCGGCAGGCGGTCTGAGCCCACGCCGCCGGCGCCGGCCAGATCCTCACCTTGCCGTCGTTCGACGCCGACACCACGGACCGGTCGCCGGGAACGAAGGCCACGGCCCGCACGTCGCTCGGCTGCGGTGACAGCGCGGCGAGCGCCTCGCCGTCCCCGTCGACCAGCCACAACCGCACGACCAGGTCGCGCCCGGCCGATGCCAGCATCTTGCCGTCCCCGGTGAACGACAGGTCACGGACCTCGGCGCCGTGGTTGAGGACCGGCCCGTCAGGCGTCCAGTTCGGCGCGCCGTAGCGGCGGATCCCGCCGTCGGCGCCGGCCACCGCCAGCATGAGCCCGTCGGGGCTCCACGTCATGGCCCGGACCTCGCTGCCGAGGGTGTCGATGACCCGCCCGTTCCCTTCCGCGTCCCAGATGCGCACGGTGCCGTCGACACCGCCGCTGGCGACGAGGGGCGCGGTCGGGTCGACGGCCACCGCGAGCACGTCGCGCTCGTGGCCCCGCCACGTCGCCACCGGTGCCGTCGAGCGCTCCGGTTCCCAGACCCGGACGGTCCCATCCGCGCCCCCCGTCACCAGCCGGCCGTCGCCCGACGCGACCACGGCCCGGACCGGGCCGTCGTGGCTCAGCAGCACCTGCGAGTCGCCGGTGGCGGTGTCCCAGACGCGGACGGTGCCGTCGGCGCCTGCGGACGCCACCCGGTCGGATCCTGGGATCGAGGCGACGGCGAACACCGCGCCGGTGTGGCCGGTCAGGGAGCGCCCGGGCGTGCCGTCGGGCAGCGACCAGGTGGCGACGGTCCCGTTGCGGACGGCGGCGGCCACGAACGACCCGTCACCGGCCACGGCGACGTCGAGCACCGCGTCGTCGGCGCGGGCCAGGTTCTTGGCCACTCCGGCCAGCGCGATCCTCCAGCGCCGCACGGTGGTGTCGCTGCTGGCCGACAGGACGGACCGGTCGGGCCCGAAGGCGACGGAGCGGACGTCGCTGCTGTGGCCGAGGAGCTGACCCACCACCTGGGCCGTGGCCGGGTTCCACAGCCTGACCCGCCGGTCGGCGCTGGCCGTCGCCACCAGGTCGCCCTCGGCCGAGAAGGCCACGCCGTAGATCTCGGCGTCGGCGGCGGCGATGTCGCGCGACGTGCCGGCCGCAGCGTCCCAGAGCCGCAGCGTCCGGTCACGGCCACCGGCGGCGAGGGTGCGGCCGTCCGGGCTCCACGCGAGGGCGAAGACGGCGTCGTCGGATCCCTTGAACGAGGTGAGCGGCGCGCCGCTCTCGGTGTCCCAGATCTGGATCACGCCCACCCGGCTGCTGGTCGCGAACGCACCGCCATCGGGTCGCCAGGCGACATCGCGCAGGTCGGGCTGGCCGGTGGCGATGGTCCGGACCAGCCCGTCCGACGTGCGGCTCCAGAGCCGGACGACGCCGTCGGCGCCCGCGCCGGCCAGGAGGTCGCCGCCGGGCTGTACCGCCAGGCCCCGGATGGCGATGGGGCCCGCAGGAGCGGTGGCCGCGCCCGCACCGGGGGCGGCTGGTGTGGGGGTGGCAGCGCGACCGCCGCCACCACCGCCGCCTCCCCCGCTGCCACCGGTGGGGGCCGGCGC
>JALYYN010000082.1 GCA_030946525.1 Actinomycetota bacterium
AAGCTGCCGGAGATGTTCGTCCAGAAGGTGGCCCACGGGAACCGGCCCGGCCGGGTGGGGATCCACTGGGCGACGCCGTAGCGGGCGGAAGCGCCGAGCATCCCGCCGACGGCGATGACAGCCAGCACGTCCGGTTGCGCCCGGGTATGACGCCGCCGGCCCGCGGCAGGGGCACGGCCGACCTCCGCGTCGCGGGCTCCGGCGTCCGTCGAGCCCTCGTCGGCTCGTGGTCGCGACCCTTGCCGCGCTCGTCTCACGAACCCGTGCGCCGGAGCTCGGCGGAGAGGTGATGGGTCAGAGGACGGTCGACGGCCGCCATCCTGACCGCGTAACGCAGGACGTCGCCGTCGACGTCGATGTCGCGCTCCACTGCCGTGACCGATTTCGCCGAGGCGGTCAGGCCGATGACGGTCGAGCGTAGACGGATGCTGGACCCGTCGAGGGTTCCCTCGGCGACCTCGACGATGCCCGTGGGATGGGCGAAGACCGTCTCGACCCGATGTCGGTCCGGGAGCCGCCAGTACCCCGTCTCGGCATGCAGCGGGCGGCGATCGTCGGCGGCGGTCGTCCGCTGGCCGTATGCCAGGAACGGTTTCCCGATCGTGGCGAACGTGGCCGTCTCCTCGTAGTCGAAGGCGTCGATGGTGGGGTACTCGCCGCGGCCCCGACCGGACCACGCCCCCAGGAGGAAGGCAAGGGGGGCGACGTCGGGGTGCAGGGGTGGGATCACGCCGCCCAGAGTGGCACTCCCCGGCGGTCCGGCCGGGACACCGGGTGGAGCCAGGCGGTGAGCACTGCCCGGTCGACGGGCGGCGCCGTCAGCCGATCCGCTGGGGGTACCGCTCCTCCTCGTGGTCGAGCACGCCGCCTTCCTCGCCGGCGCCGTCGAGCGTCCTGGGACCGCTCGCCACGGTGGCACCGTCGATGTGGACGCTCGGGAGCCAGCTCAGCCACTTCGGGAACCACCAGTTGGCGTCGCCCAGCAGCTCCATCGTGGCGGGAACGAGGATCATGCGGACGACGGTGGCGTCGATGAGCACGGCGAAGGCCAGGCCGAGGCCGAACTCCTTGATCACCCGTTGGTCGCCGAAGACGGAGCTGCCGAAGACTCAGACCATGATGGCCGCCGCCGCGGTGATGACCCTCGCCGTGGAGGCCAGCCCGCTGGCCACCGCCTCCCGGTTGTCGTGCCCGTTGCGCTCGTACTCCTCCTTGATGCGGCTGAGGAGGAACACCTCGTAGTCCATCGACAGCCCGAAGAGGGTGGCGAACAGCATCATGGGCAGGAAGCTCTCGATCGGGCCCACCTTGCCGACACCGATCAGGTTCTTGCCCCAACCCCACTGGAACACCGCGACCAGCAGCCCGTAGGCCGCGCCGATGGACACCAGGTTCATCACGACAGCCTTGAGCGGCACCACCACCGACCGGAACACCACGAGCAGGAGGAGGAAGCTCAGGCCCAGGACGACGCCGATGAACAGCGGGAGCCGGCCCTGCAGCTTGGTGGCGATGTCGTCGAAGTGGTCGGTGACCCCACCCACGTGCACCTGGACGTCGCTCCCCTGTGTCGCCGGCGGAATCACCTGCGTCCGTATCCTGCGGATGAGATCGACGGTGGCCTTGTCCTGTGACGACGTACTGGGAATGACCTGGATGATCGCCGCATCGCCGGCCGGGTCGAGCCGGGCCGGACTCACCGCAGCGACTCCGGGCACGGTCTTCAGGGCATCGGTCAACTTCGTCAGGACGGGCAGATCCTGTTGGCCGCCGATCGCCGCCGCGAGAACCAGCGGGCCGCTGGCGCCGGCGCCGAAGCCCTCGACCCTGAGGTCGTAGGCACGACGGGTGGTCTCCGTGGTCGGCGTGTTGCTCTCGTCGGACGACCCGAGCCGGATGGAGAACACCGGGAGCGCCACGACCAGGAGCGCCACCAGGCCGAAGGCCACGAACGGCCATGGGTGGCGCTGGAGGAAGTGTCCCCAGCGGTACCCGGCGGTGGTGCGAGGATCACATGACCTGCCGATCCCGGGAACCCTGAGCTTGTCGATGTTGCGGCCGACGAAACCCAGCATGGCGGGAAGAAGCGTCATCGACGCCACCATGGTGACCGCGACCACCGCGGCGGCGCCGACGCCGAGCCCGCCGATGAACTTGATACCGATCAGCAGCATGCCGAGGAGGGAGATCACGACGGTGGTCCCGGCGAAGAGCACGGCCCGCCCCGCCGTGTTCAGGGCGACGGCGAGTCGGGCACCGAGGTGAGGTGGGAGATGAGCCCGACCACCGCGAAGCCGACGCCAATCCCGAAGCGGGCAGTGAGGATCGGCAGTCCCATCGCCAGTAATGACCCGAAGGCGATGAGCAGGATCACGACGGCGGCCACGAGGCCGATCGCCTCGGTGCCGCCGGGACCACAGACGGCGGTGAACGCCTGCCCGCCGCCGTCGACCTGCAGGCCTCCGCCGTTGGCCGAGCTGACCGAGGAGACGAGCTGGGCCTTGACGGCCGGGCTGAGCTTCTGCGTGTCGACGTCGAAGGACACCTGGGCGTACCCGATGGTGCCGTCACCGGATATCTGCCGGGCACCGCCGGGAGCGAAGGGGCTCGCCACCTCGGCGACGTGGCTCACGGCTGCGATCCGGGCGAAGAGGGCGTCGAGCCGGGACCTGACATCGGGCGTCGCCACGCCGGCCGGGGCCTTGAAGACGATGTCGGCCGAACCACCGGCCTGGGTCGGGAACCGGTGTTGGAGGAGGTCCGGGGCCGCCTGGGAGTCGGTCCCGCTGAGCCGGAAGCTCTGGCTCCACGCGCTGGCGGCACTGGTGGAGAGTGCAGTCAGGGCCACGTGCGAGGATCCATCCGAGCAGGACGAGGCGACGGCGACGGTAGGAGGTGCGGGCGATCCGAGTCAGCATGGCGGCAGACTCGTCCAAAGGTTGGCTTAGCAAAACATTGAATTTCTTAAGAAACGTGGTTGGAATGTGAACATGGCAGGTGGACAAGGGGTGAGGGCAGCCGCCCGTTCCAAGCTGACGAGTGGCCGTGACGACGTCGACCACCAGATCGTCGATCTCCTCCTGGCGATGATGGACTCGTTCAAGGAGCACTTCGTCGCCGCTCTCGACGCCTTCGACCTCCCCACCTCGCAGGGCCACCTGCTCATGTGCCTGCGGGAGCCCGAGCCGATGAGCGAACTGGCCCGGACCATGGGCTTCGACGCCTCTCATATCACCCTGATCGTCGATCGCCTCCAGGAGCGTCAGCTCGTCGAAAGACGGCCCGACGACACCGATCGACGGGTCAAGCGGATCGCCATCACCGAGCGGGGGATCGCCGTCCGCGACGACATCCGCAACGCGCTTTCCGAGAGCCTCCCGCCCCTCGGCAAGCTGACGGACGCCCAGCGGCGGCAGCTGCGCGATCTGCTGGCCATCGCGGTCGGGATGACTCCGCCGGCCCTCGGCCTTGACAGTCCCTTCGACCGAAAGGCGCCGCACGCGGTGCGGCCGGACCGACCGGGCACGACCGGCTGATCCGGGACGGGCACGCCCTTCGGTTCTACTGACCCGGGGCGGCCGCTCCGAACCAGGTCGCAAGCGCCTGCGGCAGCTCGGGGCTCGCAGGGTCCCCCGCCCAGGCGACA
>JALYYN010000091.1 GCA_030946525.1 Actinomycetota bacterium
GCTCGGAGACGAGCGCTACAGCGGCGACCGCGAGCTCACCGGTCCTTTCGGCGCCGTACAGATGGGCCTGATCTACGTGAACCCGGAGGGCCCCAACGGCAATCCGGATCCCCTCGCATCCGCCCGGGACATCCGGGAGACCTTCGCCCGCATGGCCATGAACGACGAGGAAACCCTCGCCCTCATTGTCGGTGGCCACACCTTCGGCAAGTGTCATGGTGCAGTCGACCCCCAGTACATCGGCCCGGAGCCCGAGGCGTGCCCGGTCGAGGCCCAGGGCCTCGGCTGGCGGAACAGCTACGGCACCGGCAAGGGCGTCGACACGATCACCAGCGGGCTGGAGGGCGCCTGGACGAACGAGCCCACGAAGTGGGACAACGGCTACCTCGCCAACCTGTTCAAGTACGACTGGGAACTGACGACCAGCCCCGCAGGTGCGAAGCAGTGGACTCCGTCGGATTCCTCGGCACTCGGCACCGTGCCCGATGCCCATGACCCGTCGAGGCGGCACGCCCCCATGATGCTGACGACCGACCTCGCGCTGAAGGTGGACCCGATCTACGGACCCATCGCCAAGCGCTTCCATGAGAACCCGGACCAGCTGGCCGCCGCGTTCGCCAAGGCGTGGTTCAAGCTGACGCACCGCGACATGGGGCCGCGCTCGCGCTACCTGGGTCCGCTGGTCCCCTCGGAGCCGCAGCTGTGGCAGGACCCCGTCCCCGCCGTCGATCATGACCTGATCGGCGACGCCGACGTCGCCGCCCTCAAGGCCAAGGTGCTCGCCTCGGGCCTGTCCATCTCCCAGCTGGTCTCGACCGCGTGGGCGTCGGCGGCGACCTTCCGCGGCACCGACATGCGTGGCGGGGCCAACGGGGCGCGGGTCCGCCTCGCTCCCCAGAAGGACTGGGTCCTCAATGACCCGGCCGAACTGGCCATGGTGCTGCAGACCCTCGAGCAGATCCAGGAGGACTTCAACGCCGCGCAGTCGGCGGGGACGAGGGTCTCCCTCGCCGACCTGATCGTCCTCGCGGGCTGTGCGGCGGTGGAGCAGGCGGCGACGCGCGCCGGGCAGGACATCACGGTCCCGTTCGCGCCCGGCCGCACGGACGCCTCCCAGGAGCAGACCGACGTGGAGACGTTCGCAGTGCTCGAACCGACCGCCGACGGGTTCCGGAACTACCTCCGGGCCGGGGAGAAGCTGCCGGCGGAGACGCTGCTGATTGATCGGGCCAACCTCCTGACCCTGACCGCTCCCGAGATGACCGTGCTGATCGGCGGCATGCGGGCCCTCAACGCCAACGCCGGACGTTCCGAGCACGGCGTGCTCACCGACAGGCCCGAGACCCTGACCACCGACTTCTTCGTCAACCTGCTCGACATGGGCACGGAGTGGAAGACATCGGTCTCCGCGGAGAACGTCTACGAGGGCCACGATCGGACGACGGGTGAGGTCACGGGGACCGCCACCGCCGTCGACCTGGTCTTCGGCTCCAGCGCCCAGCTCCGGGCCATCTCGGAGGTCTACGCCTGGGGCGACTCCCAGGAGAAGTTCGTCCGTGATTTCGTGGCCGCCTGGGACAAGGTCATGAACCTCGACCGTTTCGACCTCGCCTGATCGACATCCCGGTCTGGTGACCGGTTCACGTCGAACAGGTCACCAGGCCACCATGACCGGTCACCCACGTCAGTTCGTGTCCGAGGCGCGCGCCGGTCCGGCGATCGCCGCGGGGATGCCGCCGACGTCGGTGACCGGCGGCGGTATCGGTCTCGAAACGCCACAGGCGGCGGCTCAGCCCGCAGCGGACGCCGAGGCCGGGACGAGCTGGCGCATCATGTCGCCGCTGTCGAACTCGCTGAACGCCTCGTAGATCGTTCCGGCGCGGAAATGGGCGACGAGTATTCCCGTCACGGACATGGTCCTGCCTGTCGCTGCCAGGTCCCCGAAGGGCCCGAGGTGGGTTCCCCGGAACACGTACCGGGCCACAGCCGAACCGCCCTCCGCGAGCAGCTCCTCGACCGAGAAGACGATGTCGGGGAACGCGGTCCGGAACAGCCCTACCCGCTCCCTGAGCCCGTCCCGGCCGGACGTCGTGGCGTGCTGCTCGGGGGTGCCATCGGCGCTGAACGGCGCATCGAGCACGTAGTCCTCGGAGTAGAGCTCGTCGATCACGTCGACTCGGCCCAGGTTGAGGACCTCCTCGAAATGCCTTCGCAGGACGGCCTTCATGTCGTCGCCGTCGGTCTGTGGATCCATCCGCTGGACCGTACCGGACGCCGCTCGGTCTGCGGCACGCCGA
Source organism: Actinomycetota bacterium (assembly GCA_030946525.1). Classification (GTDB taxonomy): domain Bacteria; phylum Actinomycetota; class Acidimicrobiia; order Acidimicrobiales; family AC-14; genus CADCTB01. The sequence goes on from JALYYN010000091.1 coordinate 2,298, forward strand.
CGTGGTGCTCGTGAGGTCGCCCACTCACAGGAACCTCCTATGTTGCTCACATGTCCGCCCTCCACAGTGGGGCCATGTTGAGCCTGAGGCGACACCACCGGCCCTCCTCGCCGCTGCCGGCGGAGCCGGTCCCCGGACCAGTCCGTATCTCCGTTTCGGCCGGTGTGGTGGAGGCGCTGCCCACGCTCGCCAGGGTCCTCGGCGGCGGCTTCCTCGTGGTCGTCGACCAGCCCGACGCGTGCGCGGTCGCTGTCGTCGGTGCGGTCGGCCCTGTCGGCGCGGCGTCCTGCACACGGCTCACCCCCGTCCCGCCCTGCTCGTCGTGGACCACGTCCGGGCCGATCCCCGGACCGCCGCCGCCTGCCTCGACGCCGGCGCGGCGCGATATGTCACCCGCAGGTCAGTGACGGAGGTGGCTGCGTGCATCCGGTCGCTGGCCCGGCCGCCGATCGACGCCCGTACGGGCGCCGGCGACCGTATCGACGCCCACCTGGCACCGCTGGCGTCGTAGCGGCCGGCGGCGCGTCTCCGCCCGGGCAGAAGATAGGTTCCGGCTATGCGATCTCTGCTGCGGGAGCGACGGTGACGGAGCCGGCGCTCGTCGAGGTTCGGCTGGTCCGCTTCCCCTTGCGGGTGTGGGAACGCAGCCAGGAGCACGTCGACGAGCTCCTGCGGGAGTTCGCGCTCATCGCCGAGAGCGAGGGGGAGCGTCCGTCGGTGCCCCGGCGCCTGCTGGCCCTCATCGCCGAGCTGACGAAGACCTATGCCGGCATCGCGTCGTCGACCGAGCGGCACCGTGACGACGCCATCGCCCGGGGCGAAACCGTCACCGATCTCGTCTACCACGTGCCGCCGGGCGTTTCCGAGGCCATCCACCACCTCGGTGAGATGCTCGACCAGGCGGACGAGTACTGCCAGCAGGGCTCGCATCTGCTGACCCTGCAGACTCCGCCGGATCAGCTTGCGTTCCGGAGGTGGTTCCTCGACGAGTTCAGCGCTCAGCTGGCCGGAGCGCCGCCGACGCCGTGGCCGGACGAGGCCACGGAGAACTGACGGGAGGCGGCCGGCCCTGGCGTGCTGCCACCAACGCGGCGGCTAGCCCCGCCGGCACCGGTCGCGCCGATCTCAGGCCGTGGAGGTGGGCCGCTCGGGAGCGGCGGGCTGGAGCAGCATGGTCCGGGGCCGGGGGGCCAGCGCGGCCGGGACGTCCTGGCCGGCGATGGCGACGATGTGGCCGAAGCCGTCGAGCATGTCGCGGGTGGGGTCGGGCATCGCCGTGTGCCATCCGGCGTCCGGGCGGCCGGACATCGCCCCGGCGATCGAGAGCGACACGGCGTGGACGGGGGTCCGCGGCGCGGCAATCGCGGCGTCGGGGTTGGGATAGGCGGTCTTCCACGCCATCTCCGAGGCGGTGGGCATGACGCCGGCGATGGAGAACACCGGGTTGCAGCGTGCGGGGATCTGGGTGGATCGGGTCTGGTCCATCTGGTGCCTGCTTCCGTTTGCGAGGTTGGGCGTGCTCTCACTGTGCGCCGATGAGTGACGCTGCGCACAGGGCCGAAGGTCCCGGGACAGCGATGTCGAAAGGACTCGCCCGACCCACCGGTGCCTGCGACTTGACACGATGGGGCCATGACGACGCGTGTGTTCCTCCTCGACGACCACGAGCTCGTGCGGCGGGGCGTGCGTGATCTGGTGTCGGCCGAGGCGGACATCGTCGTGGTGGGGGAGGCGGCCACCGGGGATGAAGCCCTGGAGCGGATCCCGGCGGCCAGGCCCGACGTCGCCGTCCTCGACGTGCGCCTCGGCGGGGCGCCGGGTGGGATGGGCGGCGTCGAGGTGTGCCGGGAGGTCCGCTCCGCCCACCCCGGGATCGCCTGTGTGATGCTCACGAGCTTCGCCGACGACGACGCCCTGTTCGCGTCGATCATGGCGGGGGCGGCGGGCTACGTCCTCAAGCAGATCCGGGGTTCGGATCTCGTCAATGCCATCCGGCGCGTGGCGGCGGGGGAGAGCCTGCTCGACCCGGTGGTGACCTCCCGGGTGCTCGAGCGCCTCCGGGCGCCGGTGGCCGATCCTCTCGCCGGGCTCACCCCTCAGGAGCGTCGCATCCTCGACCTGATCACCGAGGGCAAGACCAACCGCCAGATAGGAGCGGAGATATTCCTCGCCGAGAAGACGGTGAAGAACTACGTCAGCCACCTGCTGACCAAGCTGGGCATGGAGCGACGGACGGAGGCGGCCGCCTATGCCGCCACGTTGGCGGAGCGCCGGCGGAGCAGGGAGTGAGCCCGCTCCGCGGCATCGACGACCCGGAGCGCCTTCGGGCGCTCGTCGCCGCCGTGCTGGCCATCGGCTCCGACCTGGAGCTCCCGGCCGTCCTGCGACACATCGTCGAGTCGGCCGTCACCCTCATCGACGCCCGCTACTGCGCCCTGGGGGTTCTCGACGCCGCCGGTGAAGGCCTCTCGGAGTTCGTCCACGTCGGGATGAGCCCGGAGGAGGTACAAGGCATCGGGCGCCTGCCCGAGGGCCACGGCATCCTCGGCCTGCTGATCCTGGAGCCCGAGCCCCTGCGGCTGGGGGTCCTGGGCGCCCATCCCGACAGCTTCGGGTTCCCCCCCAACCATCCGCCCATGAGCTCCTTCCTCGGCGTGCCGATCCGCGTCCGCGGCCAGGTCTTCGGGAACCTGTACCTGACCGACAAGCGGGGTGCGGCGGAGTTCTCCCAGGAGGACGAGATCCTGGCCGTGGCCCTCGCCGGGGCGGCCGGGGTGGCGGTCGAGAACTCCCGGCTGTCGGCACGGGTCGCAGCACTGTCCCTGGTCGAGGACCGCGAGCGAATCGCCGCCGACCTCCACGACACCGTGATCCAGCGCCTGTTCGCCACCGGGCTCGGCCTGCAGGGTCTCGTCCGGGCGGTCGACGACCCCGCGGTCGCCGGGCCGATCCAGCGGGCCGTCGACGACCTCGACGAGACGATCCGGCAGATCCGCTCCGCCATCTTCGCCCTGCAGAGCCCGAGGCTGCCGGGACGGACCCTGGCGGACGAGATCGCCGGCCTGGTCGCCGAGGCCACCGCCAGCCTCGGCTTCCGGCCTGCGGTGCGCCTGGACGGCCCGGTCGACCAGCTCGTCGGCGACGCGGTGGGCGTGCAGCTCCTCGCCGTGTTGCGCGAGGCCTTGTCCAACGTCGTCCGCCACGCCGGCGCATCCGTGGTGACCGTGACGGTCGAGGTGAGCGGGAGCGAGCTGATCACCACCGTGACCGACGACGGGACAGGGGCGGGCGCCGGCCGGCGGTCCGGGGGCAACGGCCTGGCCAGCCTGCACCATCGCGCCGAGGCCCTGGGCGGGACCCTGCGGTTGGGGGCAGGCGACGGGGGCCGGGGCACGACCGTCCGTTGGCGGGTGCCCCTGCCGGCCGAGGGCACGTGAACCCTCGGCGAACCGTCACGGTGCGGGCGTCACCACCACCTTGAGCGCCCCGGTGTCGGCCGCCCGGGCGAAGGTGTCGTAGGCGGCGGCGAAGTCGCCCATCGTGAAGTGGTGGGTGACGAAGCGTCCGACGTGGAGCTGGTGGCCGAGCAGGCGGAGCAGCGTCGGCGTGGAGTAGGTGTCGACCAGCCCCGTGGTGATGGTGACGTTCCGGGACCAGAGCTCCTCGAGGTGCAGGGTCGCCGGTCGGCCGTGGACACCGATGTTGGCGACGTGGCCACACGGGCGGACGAGGGTGGTCGCCAGCTCGAAGGTGGCGGGCACGCCGACCGCCTCGATCACCACGTCGGCCCCGAGGCCGCCCGTCACGCTGCGGATCGCCTCCAGGGCGTCCTCGTGGCCGTTGTTGACGGTGATGTCGGCCCCGAATTGCTTGGCGGCGGCCAGCCGGTTGTCGGCCAGGTCGACGGCCACGATGTGGCTAGGGCTGAACAGGCCGGCTCCCATGATGGCGGAGAGCCCGATCGGCCCGGCGCCGACGACGGCCACCACGTCGCCGGGCTGGACGTGCCCGTTGAGCACCCCGACCTCGTAGGCGGTGGGGAGGATGTCGGAGATCATAAGGACGTCCTCGTCGGCCACGCCGGCCGGGACCGGATAGGTGGAGGTGTCGGCGAAGGGGACCCGGACGTACTCGGCCTGGGTGCCGTCGATCAGGTGCCCGAGGATCCACCCGCCTCCACCGCTGCACTGGCCGTAGCGGGCTTCACGGCAGAACCGGCACCGGCCGCATGCGGTGATGCATGACACCACCACCCGGTCGCCGATCCGCAGGTTCCTCACGGAGCTGCCGACCGACTCCACGGTGCCGACGGCCTCGTGGCCAAGGATGCGGCCGGCGGTGACCTCGGGGACGTCGCCCTTCAGGATGTGCAGGTCGGATCCGCAGATGGTGGTGGCGTCGACCCGGACGATGGCGTCGGTGTCGTCGACGAGGACGGGGTTCGGGACCTCTTCCCAGCTCTTCCGGCCGGGGCCGTGGTACACGAGTGCATGCATGTCGCTCCTTCGGGACCGATGTGGGCTATGACCGGGCGATGTGGCGGGCGGCGATCCGGGGATCGGCGATGAAGTCGCCCACCGTCACCAGGGCCATGACGAGGAAGCCGACGAGGGCGGCGATGGCGGCGTAGAGGCCGATGGTGCTGACGACGGACCAACCCCAGGCATAGAGGAGGAGGCCGCGGAGGGTCTCACCCTTGAAGAGGGTGGCGACCTGGGCGGTGAGCTTGGCGTTGGTGGGATCGGCCTGAGAGGCGGTGCTCACCTGCGAGTAGGTCTGGCCGCCGGCGACGGCCGCCAGGTGCCGGTCGATGAAACCGTTGGCGTACGCCTTGGCCTTGGGCCCGGTGTCGACTTTCTGGCCGGCGTAGCGCTGCAGGTCCGGGAACTCCGTGGCGCTCAAGGCGTCGCTGCCCTTGGCCGGGAACGAGATGTCCTGGGCCGCCAGTTGGGTGTGGACCATGTGCAGGCCGAAGTTGCTGCCGTAAAAGAGGAGACCGCTCCCCACACCGAGGACGAGCGTGAGGATGACCTCCACGACGCGGCGGGTGGCGACGAAGCCGATGACCGTACGGCGGGTGGCGCCGTTCGGCACCGGGGGGGCCGGGGTCCCGACGTTCGGTTGGGTGGCGGTGAGAGTGGACATGGGAGCCTCCTGGCGACTGGGCAGTGCTTGCCCTGCTCCCAGACTGGGCCTCGGGGCCGCTCCGGCGACAGGGCCCTTCGACCCTTGTTGCCGGTGACGAGGGGCACCGCCCGACGACGGGCGTAGCGTTGGCCCCACACGCGATGACCTCGGAGGACGACATGGAGACTGGCCCGGGCGGCCTGGAAGTGCTGGACGAGGCGGAATGCGTGAAGCTGCTCGCCGCCGGCGACGTCGGGCGCGTGGGCATCGTCGTCGACGGCCAGCCCCTCGTCTTCCCCGTGAACTACGTCTTCGACGGCAACAGCATCGTCGTGCACACCGACGCAGGAACGATGCTGAGCGGGGCGTCGCTGGGCCTGGTGGCCTTCGAGGTCGACAGCTTCGACGCTGCGAGCCGGAGCGGGTGGAGCGTCATGGTCCAGGGCGTCGGCCACGACGTCACGGACGCGCTCGACCACACCTCGGAACACCTTCAGACCGTCGTGGTGTCCCCCTGGGCGCCGGGAGCGAAGGCCCGCCTGCTTCGCATCGACGCCCGGTCGATCACCGGCCGGCGCTTCGGAGCTGCTCCGGCTGGAGACGGGGGTGCTCGATGACGCCGCAGTACCGGCTCTCGGTCGACCCACCCTCGGTGGCTCGGGCCTGGAGCCGGCGTAGCTCGTCGCGGAGGGCGCGCATCTCACGGATCCTGGTGTCGAGGTCGGCGACCTGCCGGGCCAACAACTCGGCGACATAGCCGCACGGCTGCTCGCCCCGGTCACGAAAGGCGATGATCTCCCGGATCTCGTCCAGGCTCAGGCCCAGGCGCTGGGCGGTCTTGACGAAGACCAGCCGTTCGAGGTCGGTCTCCTCGTAGGAGCGGTAGCCGGAGGGTGTGCGGGCCGGGTCGGGCAGGAGACCTATGGACTCGTAGAACCGGATGGCCTTGGTGGTGATCCCCAGGTGGTCGGCGAGCTCGCCGATGCGCATGTCGGACATCGTAGTTGACCTTCCCCTTGAGTGGAAGGTATACGGTCGGTCGCAGAGAGACAGTCGAGCGACAGGAGAGACCACATGGTCACAGATTCGGTGAGTATCGCCAGGCGCAGGGTCGAGATATTCAGCGCCGGTTGCGGTACGTGCCGGCGGACGATCGAGCAGCTCCGCGAGCAGATCGACCCCCGCCACGAGATCGTCGTCCACGATCTGCACAAGGACGACGGTGCCGCCGAGAAGGCCGACGCCTTCGGCATCCGCACCGTTCCCGCCGTCGTGGTCGACGGGTTCCTACTGGCCTGCTGCAAGAACAAGGGCCCCACGCTGCGGGAGCTCCACGCCGCCGGCCTGGCCCGGCCCGGTCAGGTGCACCTCGAGTCGTCCTGAACCCGCCGGTGCCATGGGTACGCCGGCTCGCCGTCGCCCTGCCGCTGACGGCCCTGGCCGCCTGCGGCGGGGGCGGGAGCGGAGGGTCGTCGTCGGGTGGGGGGGCCGCGCCGGTCGCCGCCGTGCAGCACAAGCAGCTCGACGCCGGTGGGCGATCGCGTGCCTATCGGGTCTACGCGCCACCGTCGCTCGACAGCGGCGCCCCGCCTGCGCTGGTAGTGGTCCTCGGGGGGTACGGGAACACCGCCGAGAGCATGGTCCAAGCCACTGAGTTCGATCACGAGGCTGCCGCCGGCGGCTTCGTCGCGGCCTACCCCGATGGCGTCGACCAGACGTGGAACGCCGGCTACTGCTGCGGGAACGCGGCGCGTGACAAGGTCGACGACGTCGCGTTCCTCTCGGCCATGATCGACCGGGTCCAGGCCGACTACCGGTCAGACCCGGCGCGCGTGTTCGTTGTCGGGGTGTCCAACGGGGCGATGATGGCCTACCGCATGGGCTGCGAGCTGGCGCCGAGGATCGCGGGCGTCGGCTCGGTCGCCGGCGCCATGGTGCTCGATGGCTGTCACCCGTCGCGTCCCGTACCGGTCATCGAGATTCACGGGATGGCCGACCCCCTTGTGCCCTTTGACGGAGGAGCGACGGCCGGAGGCGCGACAGAACCATCCCCCGCCACCACCGCCGTGGTCGAGCGCTGGTCCGTCCTCGACGGATGTGCGGCCCCGCCCACCGTGGACGCCGGGAACCCCGTCACGACCACGACATGGACGGGATGTGCGACCGGCGCCGCGGTCAGGCTTGTCGCCATCGCGGGCGCAGGTCACACGTGGTACGCACCGGGGCTCGGTCCCGCCGACGGCGCCGTCGACGCCACGCAGGAAATGTGGTCGTTCTTCAGCGGGCTGCGCCGGAGCCCCTGAGATCCGCCATGCGCCGGCGGGCGACGCAAGGGCCAACTCCCACCTCCCACTCAGGGTTCGCACAGCTTCAGGACCGACAATCACGACATGACGAAGACGAATCCGATGAGCGCCGTGTCCCGCACGATCGTCGCGGTGGTCACGTCGATCCTGACCGGGGCGGGCGCCGGTGTCGTGCTGGCCCGTAAGCCGCTGGTCGCGGACTACGACCGGAGGCGTCGACCGCCCTACCCGGGCTGACGACCACCGGGCTGACTGACCGCCCGCGGGCTGACTGACCGCCCGCGGGCTGACCGACCCTTCCTGGGCTGGCATCCAACCACGCGGCAGGGCGGGCGCCTGCCGCGTGCCGCCCGGATGGGAAGCCTCTGGCCGGTCCGACCTGCGTGGGGGGGAGTCGCAACGAGGCCTCCGTGATCGTCTCTTTCCGGACCGCCCGCCACCTTTCACCCCGGCCGTGCCGGGCGAATAGCGTCGCCGCCGCAGGTACAGTCGGCACAGGCAGCGACGGGAGGACCGTGGGCGACAGGACCGGCGAGCGGGTCCCGGGACCGACGGTGGAGGACCAGGGGCCGCCGGCCCGGATCCTGGCGCATCTGGCGTCGCCGGACGGGCGGCCGGGGCTCCTGGCCGACTTCGCTCGCGCCGTGCTGCGCAGGGTCCCGTTCGGGCCCCTCGACGCCGCCGACCCCCTCAGCGTCGCCGCCTCGCTGGCCGATGTCTTCGCCTTCGTCGATGCCCGGGCCCCGGACGCGATCGCCGTCCGGGTGGTCGAGCCACCCGTCGCCCTCGACGGGTGGCCTGCGACCGGAAGCGTGGTCGAGGTGGGCTGCGAGGACCGGCAGTTCATCGTCACGACCGTCACCGGGCGGCTGCACCGCCTCGGCCACCGCGTCGTGCGCGACATCCATCCCGTCTACGGCTGCGAGCGGGCCACCGACGGCCGGCTGACCGCGATCCTGCCCGCCCGCCCGGCGGCCCGGCGGGAGTCGTTCCTGCAGGTCGAGCTGGCCGACCGCATCAGCCCTGCCGATCGGCCGGCCCTCGTCGCCGACCTGACCGCTGTGCTCGGCGACGTCGTCGCGGCCACCGGCGACTACGACGCCATGCGGGCGCGGATCCAGGCGGTGGCGGCCGGCATCCGTGCCGCGGGCGGGGGGCCCTACCCGGCGGACGAGGCCCGCGAGGCGGCCGACCTTCTCGACTGGTTGCTCGACGGCAACTTCGTGCTGACCGGGTGCTGCACGTTCCGGCCGACCGGGACCGACGCCCAGGCCGGCGAGGCCGTCCCGGCCATGCGGGTGGTCGACCCCCTGGGTGTCCTTTCCCGCCCCGACGCACCCCTCCGGGGCCAGGCGCCGCCGACGGCGGCTCCGGCCGAGATCCTGCGCATCGTGCGCACGGCCGAGGTCAGTCGCGTCCACCGCCAGGTGCCGATGCACCGGATCGACGTCGCCGAACTGGCCCCCGGCGGCGAGGTGTCTGGCGGGTTCCGGTTGGTGGGGGTCTTCACCGCCAAGGCCAACGCCGAGCCCGCAGGCCTCACCCCGGTCCTTCGCTTCAAGCTCCGCCGCATCCTGGAACTGGAGGATGTCGTCGAGCGCAGCCAGGACGAGGCCGCGCTGGTGTCGCTGTTCCAGGTGCTGCCCAAGGACCAGCTCTTCGAGACGGCAATCCCCTCGCTGCGCGGCCTGCTCCTCGACCTGCTCGCCGCCGAGCACCAGCACGAGGTACGGGTGCTCCTGCGTGCGGATCCCGGCACGAGGACCGTCGCCGCGCTGGTCTCGGTCCCTGCCGAGATCTACTCGCCCACCATGCGCCACCGGCTGGAGCGGTTCCTCCTGTCCCAGCTCGACGGCACGCAGGTCGACGCCGACGTCTCCCTCGGCGACCGCCCGGAGGCCATCGTGCGCCTCGTCGTGCATGTGGGCGCCGGGACCCCGATGGCCGAGCAGACCCTGGCCGCGTTGGAGCGCGAGCTCCGGCTCCTGTGCCGCACCTGGGACGAGGAGCTGGACGCGGCCCTGGCCGCGAGGATCGGGAGCGAGGCTGCCCGGCGCCTGGTCGGCTCGTGGGCCGACTGGTTCCCTGCCACCTACCGCGACGCGGTCGCCCCCGAGGACGCCATCGACGACCTGCTCCAGCTCGACGCCCTCGGCGCGACGGACGAGGACGGGCCACGTGTCCGGGTGGTCCTCGCCGCCGACCCCGCCGATCCCTCCCGGACCCGTGTCAAGGTCTTCGCCGCCGGCGAAGGGGTGGAGCTGTCCCGGTTCCTTCCCATCATCGAGAGCCTGGGCCTGTGGGCGGTGGAGGACCGGCCGCACGCCCTCGGTCGCGGGTCCGAGGTGGTGCACCTGCACGACTTCGGCGTGACCGATCCGTCGGGCCCGGCGATCGACGTCGTCGCCGACGGTCGGCGCCTGGCGGACGCGGCCCTCGCCCTGTGGCACGGGCGGGCAGACGCGGACTACCTGAACCGCCTGGTGCTCCGCGCCGGGCTGACGTGGGATGACGTGGCCGTCCTCCGCGCCTACCGCCGCTACCGCAGCCTGGTCGGGACCGCCTTCACCACGGACTACGTCGACCGGGTGCTCGTGGAGCACGCCCCGATCGCCGCCGCGCTCGTCGCCCTCTTCTCGGCCCTGTTCGACCCCGTCCGCCAGGCAGGGGCGGACGTCGTGGCAGAGCTGCGGCAGCGGGTCCTCGACGGGTGCGACGCGGTCGCCCGGCTCGACCACGACCGCATCCTCCGCGGCTACCTCGGCCTGGTGGACGCCACCCTGCGCACCAGCCGGTGGGTCGCCCCCGGCGACCACCTGGCCCTGAAGTTCGACAGCGCCGCGGTTCCGGCCATGCCCCGGCCTGTTCCCTACCGGGAGATCTTCGTCCACGGGCCCATGGTCGAGGGCGTCCACCTTCGGTGGGGGCCGGTGGCAAGAGGGGGCATTCGCTGGAGCGACCGCCCCGACGACTACCGCAGCGAGGTGCTCGACCTCATGCGGGCCCAGGTCCTCAAGAACGCGGTGATCGTCCCCACCGGCGCCAAGGGGGGCTTCGTGGTGCGCCGATCGACCGAGGGGGCGGCAGCGCCGACCGTCGCCGCCGCGTACGAGATCTTCGTCACCGGGATGCTCCAGGTGACCGACGACGTGGTGGGCGACCACGTGGTCGCCGTCCCGCGGCGGCGGGACGGCGACGATCCCTACCTCGTCGTCGCCGCCGATCGCGGCACCGCCACTTTCTCCGACCTCGCCAACCGGATCAGCGCCGAGCGCAGGTTCTGGCTCGGCGACGCGTTCGCGTCAGGGGGGTCCCACGGCTACGACCACAAGCGGCTCGGCATCACGGCGCGGGGGGCGTGGGTCGCCGTGCGCCACCACTTCGGCGAGCTCGGCATCGATGTGCAGGCCGAGCCGGTCACCGTCGTCGGCATCGGGGACATGTCGGGCGACGTGTTCGGGAACGCCATGCTGCGCTCGGACCGGCTCAGGCTGGTGGCCGCCTTCGACCACCGTGACGTCTTCGTCGACCCCGACCCCGACCCGGCGACCTCCTACGCCGAGCGGGCCCGGCTGTTCGCCATGGACCGGTCGGCGTGGCAGGACTACGACCGCGCCGCGCTCAGCCCGGGTGGCGGTGTGTGGTCCCGCCTGGACAAGCGCATCGCCGTGAGCGAGCAGGCCCGGGCGGCGTTGCGCATCGACGCCGCGGAGCTCACGCCCGCCGAGCTCGTACGGGCCGTCCTCCGGGCGCCCGTCGGCCTGTTGTTCACCGGCGGGATCGGCACGTTCGTCCGCGCCGGATCTGAGCCCGATCAGGACATCGACGACCGGGCCAACGCCGAGGTGCGCGTCGAGGGATCCACCGTGCGCGCCCGGGTGGTCGGTGAGGGGGCGAACCTGGCCTTCACCCAGCGGGCCCGTGTCGAGTACGCCCGCCGCGGCGGGCGCATCAACACCGACGCCATCGACAACGCCGCCGGCGTCGACATCTCCGACCACGAGGTGAACCTGAAGATCCTGCTGCGGCTGGCATGCGACGCCGGTGACCTGACCGCCGAGGAGCGTGACCGGGTCCTCGCTGCGGTCTGCGACGACGTGACCGCCGCGGTCCTGCGTGACTGCGACCTGCAGAGCGTCGCCCTGGCCCGGGCGCGCGACACCAGCGCCGGCCACATGGACGCCCTGGAAGCGCTCATGTCCGAGCTGGAGGAGGCGGGAGTCGTCGACCGGGCCGTCGAGGCGCTGCCGACGTCGGAGGAGATGGTGGTCCGGTCCGACGCCGGCGCGGGCCTGACTCGGCCCGAGCTGGCCGTCCTTCTCGCCGGCTCGAAGCGCAGCCTCGTGGCCCGCCTGCTCGCCTCCCAGGTACCCGACCAGCCCGCCCTGCGAGACGCGCTGGTGTCGTACTTCCCCCCGTCGATGGCGAGCCGTTTCGACCATTTCCTCGACCGTCACCGGCTGCGGCGCGAGCTGGTCGCTTCCGTGGTGGCCAACGAGGTCGTCAACCGGATGGGCCCCACCTTCGTCACCCGACTGGCCGCCGAGACCGGCGCCGGGCCGCCGGCGGTCGCCGCGGCCTACTGGATCGCCAGGGAGGTGGCAGCCGCGCCGGCGGCGTGGGCCGAGCTCGACGGTGACGGGCGCACCGAGCGACCCGCCACCGAGTCCGTGCTCGTCGCCGCCCCCATGCTCAGCGGACTGCTCGAGGCCCTCGCGCGCGACTACCTCCGCCGTGGCGAGACGGCGGCCATCACCTCCATCGTCGCCCGGGACCGGCCTGCCCTGGTCGAGCTGGCCGGGGCGACGGCTGGGATGGGCACGCCGTACCGGCGCCGGCTGCGAGCCCGGCGGACGGAGACGTTGGTCGACGCCGGGCTCGATCCTGCGCTGGCCGCCCGCTGGGCCTGCCTTCCCGAGCTGGAGATCGGCCCCGACGCTGCCGACCTGGCCCGGGTCACCGGTCGCGGGGTCGTCGCGGTCGCCGGGGTCGTCCTCCAGCTGGGTGAGGGCCTCGGGATCGACCGTCTCACCGACCGGCTGCAGCAGTCGTCGCCCCGGGATCGGTGGGGTCGGGCTGCGTGGCGGGGGCTCATCGACGACCTCGACGACCTGCGCAGGGCAGCAGCCCGCCGGGCACTCGACGATGCCCCCGATCAGCCCGAGAGTGAAGCGATGGTGCGTTTCCTGGCCACGCGGGCGGCGGCGGTGGGGGAGGTCACCCGGCTGCTCCGGGACGTCGAGGCCACGCCGTCACCGTCGCTCGACGCGGTGGCCGTCGCCACCCGCGCCGTGCGTCGCGCCATTGGTTGAAAGGCGGCTGAAGGGGCCGGTGTTGTGGCTCACACCCAGATGCCGCGCTCCTGGAAGACCTCTTTCAGCACCGTCGGGCGGTCGGAGAGGATGCCGTCGACGCCCAGGTCGAGCAGCCGGCGCATCTCCGCGGCGTCGTCGATGGTCCAGACGTGAACGCCGACGCCCCGCCTGTGGGCCGTCTCGACGAAGCGGCGGTCGACCAGCGGCAGCCGGCCCTGGCGGACCGGCACCTGGGTGCAGCCGGCCGGCGAGCGGGGCACGGGAACGTGCAGGCTGGCCAGGCGGAGGGTGAGGATCTCCCGCCGGCCCATCCAGGTGCAGACCCGCCCCGCGGTGACGCGCCTCAGGGCGGCCACCCGCCGGTCGGAGAAGGAGCCGATGCAGACCCGGTCCTGGGCGCCGGTGCGCTGGATCGCCGCGGCCAGGGCGGGGACGGCCAGGTCGTGCTTGGCGTCGATGTGTACCCGCAGCTCGGGCCAGGTGCCCAGGACGTCCTCCAGCAGGGGAATCGGCTCGCCCCCGACCCGGGCCTTGCGGACGGCGGCGTAGGTCAGGCCGCCGACATCGCCGTGCATGTCGGTCACCCGGTCGAGGCTGTGGTCGTGGAAGACCAGGAGGGTGCCGTCTGCCGTGGCGTGGACGTCGGTCTCGACGTACCGGTAGCCCAACGCGACCGCGGCGGCGAAGGCCGGCATCGTGTTCTCCGGGCGCTCGGCGGCGCCCCCGCGGTGCGCGACGGGGATGGGCTGGGGCCAGTCGAGGAAGGGCCACCCGCCCTGCGACGCCGCAGTCACGCCGTTCTGGCCCCACTGCACTGCCTCACGACACGGCGCGATGCTGCGCCAGCCACGTCCGGCGCAGTTTCCGGCGCTCTTCCTCGGACGCGGAGCCCCAGACCCCGAACTCCTGGTTGGTCTCGATCGCGAAGGTGAGGCAGGCCTCGCAGCAGGGACACGAACGGCAGATGGCCTTGGCCTCCTCGATGAGGACCAGGGCCTCGCCGGTGGTCCCTCCAGGGAAGAACAGATTCGTGTCCACGCCCGTGCAGGCGGCGCCGGTCCGCCAGTCGTCACCCCACTCCAGCTGGGATACGGAGGTGAGGTTCATGCTACGCCTCTCCAGGTGGCGTCTCACGTGCGGACGGGTTTCCCGTCGGAACGGAGGGCAGAAGAGTGGCGCCCCGCCCGCTTGACGGCGGACCAAGCGGACAGGGGCGCCGAGGAAGATCGTGACAGATCGATCCGGTAAATGCAAGTCGCATCTATAAGATCGTCGTGAAAGCCGCCGCCTCAGGCCCCCTTGGCCCGGGACGGGCGGCGCCGGCGGGCCCGCTCGGCCGCGGGCAGGATCACCTTGCGCAGCCGGACGTTGGCGGGGGTGACCTCCACGCACTCGTCGTCGGCGATGAACTCCAGGGCCTGCTCCAGGGACAGCGTCCGGTGCGGCGTCAGGCGGACGAGCTCCTCCGCCGTCGACGACCGGATGTTGTTGAGCTTCTTCTCCTTGCAGGCGTTGACGTCCATCTCGTCGGAGCGCGTGTTCTCCCCGACGACCATGCCCTCGTAGATCTCCACGCCCGGCCCCACCAGCAGTTCGCCCCGGTCCTGCAGGTTCATGAGGGCGAAGGTGTTGGTCTGGCCCCGGCGGTCGGCCACGATGCTGCCCTTGTCCCGGGTGCGCAGCTCGCCGTGCCAGGGCTCGTAGCCCTCGAAGACGTGGTGGAGGATGCCGGTGCCGCGCGTCTCGGTCATGAACTCGGTGCGGAAGCCGATCAGGCCCCGGGCCGGCACGAGGTACTCGACCCGAATCCAGCCGGTGCCGTGGTTGACCATCTGCTGCAGGCGGCCCTTGCGGGTGGCCAGCAGGCGGGTGACAACGCCCAGGTACTCCTCGGGGACGTCGACCGAGAGCCGATCGACCGGCTCGTGCAGCTTGCCGTCGATCGTCCGGGTCACGACCTGGGGCTTGCCCACGGTCAGCTCGAAGCCCTCCCGGCGCATGATCTCGACCAGGATGGCCAGCTGCAGCTCGCCCCGGCCCTGGACCTCCCAGGTGTCGGGCCGGTCAGTGGGGAAGACCCGGAGGGAGACGTTGCCGACCAGCTCGGTGTCGAGGCGGCTCTTGACCTGGCGGGCGGTCATCTTGGAGCCGTCCTGGCCGGCCAGCGGCGACGTGTTGATCCCGATGGTCACAGCCAGGCTGGGCTCGTCGATGAGCATCACCGGCAGGGGGCGGGGGTCGTTGGCGTCGGCCAGCGTCTCGCCGATGGTGACGTCGGACAGGCCGGCCACGGCGATGATCTCGCCCGGTCCCGCCTCGGCTGCGTCCACCCGCTCGAGCCCCTCGGTGACGTACAGCTCGACGATCTTGACCTTCTCGATCGAGCCGTCGGCCTTGCACCACGCCACCGTCTCCGCCTTGTGGATCACGCCCTCGCGGACGCGGCAGATGGCCAGCCGGCCCAGGTAGGGGGAGCGGTCGAGGTTGGTGACCAGGGCCTGGAGGGGGTGGCCGATCCCTGGCTCGTCGGAATCCAACGCAGGCTCGTCGTAGGTGGGCGCCGGGATGCGCTCGATCAGCAGGTCGAACAGGGGTTGCAGGGTCGTGCCCGTCGCCCCCTGCTCCATCGTGGCCCAGCCCGCCTTGGCGTTGGCGTAGACGATGGGGAACTCGATCTGCTCGAAGTCGGCGTCGAGGTCGAGGAACAGCTCGTAGACCTCGTCCACGACCTCCTTGATCCGGGCGTCGGGCCGGTCGACCTTGTTGACCACCAGGATCACCGGCAGCTTGGACTCCAACGCCTTGCGGAGCACGAAGCGGGTCTGGGGCTGGGGGCCGTCGGCCGCGTC
>JALYYN010000105.1 GCA_030946525.1 Actinomycetota bacterium
AGATGGTGGCGAACACGAACAGGAGCCGGACCCACGGCCACCCTTCCGCAGGGGTCCCGGCCAGGGCGGCCTCGCAGGCCCTCGCCGCCGCCAGTAGCACCGGCGCCAGCACGGGCATGACCAGCAGTGGCAGGAGCGTGTCCCGGACGCGCAGCCCGGCGGCGATGATCCCGTAGACGGTGCCCGCCGCGGCCAGCCCGACCGTGGTGGCGGCGCATGTCAGCAGCAGCATGACCGCGCCGTGCAGGTGGACGTTGTAGAGCACGACCACACCGACGGCGAGCACCGCCTCGAGCCCGGCGAGCTGCACGGCGATCGCCCCCGCCTTGCCCAGGAAGATGCCGGCGCCGTCGAGGCCGGACAGGCGCAGGGCGTCGCGGGCGTCGTCGTCGGCCTCGATGACGAAGGAGCGCTGGATGGCGAGCAGGCCGGAGAAGAGCACGGTCACCCAAAACAGGCCGGGGCCCACCGTGGTCAGGGTGTTGCGGTCCGAGTCGAGGGCGAAGGCGAACAGGATCAGGACCAGGAGGGCGAAGGGGACGACCTGGTTGATCCCGACCCGGGACCGCGCCTCGATCCGGAGGTCCTTGCCGGCGACCAGCCGGGCGTCACGCCACATGGAGCGGCTCCCGGGTCGGGCCCGGCTCGCCCGGCTGGGCGGCCAGCACGCCGCCGGTGACGTAGCCGCCGGCCATGGCGACGGTCCGGGTGGCGAGGGCGGCGGCCCGGTCGAGCTCGTGGGACGCCAGCAGGACCGTGGCCCCCCGCGCCGCGGCCTCGCGCACGATGCCGTCGAACAGGTCGCGCCCCGCCGCGTCCAGCCCGGCGTGGGGCTCGTCGAGGAGCCAGAGGTCCGGAGCCCGGGCCACCACCGCGGCGACCGCCACCCGTCGGCGCTGGCCCGCCGATAGCTTGCCGGCGGGCACGTCCCGCAGCCGCCCGTCCAGGCCCAGGCGGGCCATGGCCGCGTCGGCGGAGGCGGTGCCGGCCCCCGCGGAGCGGGCCGAGAAGGTCAGGTTGTCGGCCACGGTCAGGTCGTCGTACAGGAAGGTGGCGTGGCCGAGAAGGCCCAGCCGGCGCCGCACCGCCCGCCGATCGCGCCGGAGGTCGTGGCCCAGGACCTCGGCCTCGCCTGAGGTGAACGCAGCCAGCCCGGCGCAGGCCCGCAGGAGGGTGGTCTTGCCCGCCCCGTTGGGGCCCTGGACGAGGACCACCTCGCCCGGCGCCACGTCGAGGTCGACACCGGCCAGGGCCGGGAACCGGCCGAGCAGCGAGACTGCGGAGCGAAGACGGACGGCGAGGGCCATGGGACCCCACCAAAGTACCGGTGGGGGTGAACCATGGTCCAAGCAGGCCAGGCGATAACCTGCCGACATCGTGATCCGGCGCGTCGTCCGGGGGACAGGGAAGAGCCTGATCTCCGCTGGCGTCCTCATCCTCCTCTTCGTCGTGTACCAGCTCTGGGGCACCGGGCTGGCCCACGCCCGCGACCAGAAGGACCTCCGCAAGCGCTTCGCGGCCGAGCTGGCCTCGCCGGCCACCATCCCCGCGGCGTCCTCTCCGGTCACCACCGCCCCGCCGGTCGCTGCGCCCCCCGAGCTCACCTGCGGCGAATGCGTGGCCGCCATCGACATCCCCAAGATCGGGCTGAACGAGATCGTGGTGGACGGGGTGGGGGTCGAGGACCTGAAGAAGGGCGTCGGGCACTACCCGGACACCAAGATGCCGGGCGAGAAGGGCAATGCCGCCCTGGCCGGGCACCGCACCACCTACGGCCACCCGTTCAACCGCATCGACGAGCTGGGCCCGGGCGACGAGATCAACATCACCACCCGGGCCGGGACGTTCCACTACGTGTGGGTGGAGCAGAAGATCGTGTCGCCGGAAACCGTCTCGGTGCTCGACGACACGCCCGACGACCGCCTCACCCTCACCACCTGCAACCCCAAGTACAGCGCCGCCCAGCGCCTGATCGTCGTGGCCAAGCTGATGAGCGCCCCGATCCCGACCGCGGCGGCGCCGACGACGCCCGCCGCCCCCCGCACCAGCCAGCTGGCCTCCGACGAGAAGCCCGCCGGGCTGTCCGGGGCCGCCCTCAGCACCCGCCCGGCCATCGCCTGGGGCATCATCGCCGCCTGTGTGTGGTTGGGCGCCTGGGCCATCGGCCGCTGGTCGGGCCGCCGCTGGGCGTCCTACTTCTTCGCCACGCCGGTGTTCCTCGTCGTCCTGTTCATGTTCTTCGAGAACTTCGCCCGCCTTCTCCCCGCCAACGTCTAA
>JALYYN010000111.1 GCA_030946525.1 Actinomycetota bacterium
TTGCCGAACTCGATCTCGACGCTGGCCCGCTCGGCGATGCGCAGGGTGTTGTCGCAGGCCTCGGGCACCTCGGCGAACAGGGCTCGCATCTCCGACGCGGTCTTCAGGTAGTGCTCGTCGCCCTCGAAGCGGAAGCGCTTGGGGTCGTCGACCTGGGCGCCGGTCTGCACGCACAGGAGGGCGTCGTGGGCGACGGCGTCCTCCCGGTGCACGTAGTGGCTGTCGTTGGTGGCCAGGAGCGGGATGTGGAGGTCCTTGGCGATCCGGATCAGGTCGCCGTTGGTCCGGCGCTGTTCGTCCAGGCCGTGGTCCTGCAGCTCGACGAAGAGGTGGTCGGGCCCGAAGATGTCCCGGAAGCGGGAGGCGAACTTGGTGGCCAGGGGGACGTCGTCGCGCAGCAGGGCCTGCAGGACCACCCCGCCCAGGCACCCCGTGGTGGCGATCACCCCCTCCCGATGGCGCTCGAGCAGCTCCCAGTCGACCCGGGGCTTGTAGTAATAGCCCTCCAGGTAGGCCGCCGAGGACAGCTTGATGAGGTTCTTGTAGCCCTGGGTGGTCTCGGCCAGCAGGCTCAGGTGGTAATAGAGCTTCTCGCCTCCGCCGCTGTCACCCCCCGTGTCGTCCATCCGACCCCGCCGGACGGGGCGTTCGGCGCGGCTCTCACCGGCCATGTACGCCTCGAAGCCGAGCACCGGCGTGATGCCGGACGTGCGGGCGGCCCGGTAGAAGTCCAGGACGCCGTACATGTTGCCGTGGTCGGTGATCCCGATCGCCGGCTGGCCGTCGGCCACCGCGGCGGCGACGACCTCGTCGATGCGCGCCGCCCCGTCGAGCATGGAGTACTCGGTGTGGACGTGAAGATGGGCGAAGTCCCCCACCGGCTACCCCTTCACCACGCCCTGTGGACGAGGTTGTGGACGAGTTACAGAGATGTCATTCTACCGCTGCCGCCCCGACCCACAAGGCCGGACCATGGCGGCCACTGCGGTGACCGGGCGAGCGGGAAAGCGGCATCTCCCGCGGCGCGTCCCGTGAACGGCGGTAGGGTCCGCGCATGCCGGATCGCGGCGGCCGGGCGGGGCGCAGCTGCTCGCACGCCGGACATGGACTCGTTGGTCGGACGCGGGCGCACGTCGAGTGACGCCCCGATCCGACCCCACGGCCTTCGGCCCACTGCCGCCGAGTGCGGCGTGGCGCCACCACGGCGGGGCGTGACGGGTTCGAGGCGGTGTTTTCCTCGCCGACGGGCCGGGTCACCGCATCGAGGGGCAGACCGCCGCAGTGGAGCGCGGCGAGGCGTGGGCCGTCGGCTACGTGATCACGCTCGACACGAACTGGGTGACCACGACGGCGCAGGCGTGGGGTCGATCGGGGCAGGGGGACGTCGCGGTTCGGCTCGAGACCGTGGGCCCGGGTCGCTGGCACGTCAACGGCCGTTCCGCACCGGAGCTCGACGGGTGCGTCGACGTGGACCTGGAGTCCTCGGCCTGCACGAACACGATCCCGGTTCACCGCCTGCGCATCGGGGTCGGGCAGACGGTGGAGGCGCCCGCCGCCTACGTTGGGGCGCTCGACCTGGGTGTCGAGCGGCTCGAGCAGAGCTACGCCCGACTCGAGGACGACGGGCTGCACCGGGTGTTCCGTTACCGAGCGCCGGCCTTCGACTTCGAGAGCCGGCTCGTGTTCGACGTCGCCGGACTCGTCGCCGAGTATCCGGGCATCGCGTCCCGGGCCCGGTAGCCGGCGGCAAGACGTCAGCGGAGGCTGAGCCCCCTGCCGGAGGCACCTCTCCTGCGACCTACGGAAGGAGCAGGGACAGCTTGGGAGCCACCATGGCCGCGTCGCCGATGTTCTGCACGCGGATGGCGACGTCGCCCACCGGCGTGGGCAGCTTGCCGTCGAGCTGCACCCCGGCGGCGCCCCCTTGAGCCTGGTTGGCGGCCACGCCGGCCTGCAGGACCTGGATCTGGCCGTTGCTGGCCGTACCACCGAAGACCTGGATCACCGTCCACCCCAGCGTCGCCCGGTAGGAACCGTCGGTGCTCGCCGGCGTGAGGGTGAAACCGGGATGCTCGCCGGCGGAGATCTGCGAGAGCCGGGCGTTCACCCGACGTGACGAGGCTGCATAGCGGATGGTGACCGCGTCCAGCGCGATCGAGTTGGCGGCCGGCCCGGTGCCGGACCCGCCGACCTGGATGATCTCCACCCCGGAGGCGGCGGCGCCGAGATTCACCGTCACCGCGTCCCCGTTGGCCGGCGTGCGGCACGCGGCGCCGATGAGGCGGCTGTCGAGGTCGTTGGCCTGGCACACCGAGATGACCTGGTTCGGCGAGGGCAGCCCGCTGATCGTGACCGACGCAGTGGCGACGCCGGCCGGCAGCAGGACCCGCATGCCGTTGTCGGCCTCCTCCGAATTGACCAGGCGCACGTCGGCGATCCGCAGGGTGAGGTCGGTGGACGGGCCGGTCGGTGCCGCCACGGTGGTCGGCACGGGTACCGTCGTGGCGATTGCCGTGCTGGACGTGGACCCGCCGCCGGCGGTGGTGCTGCCGCCCCCACCGCCGCAGGCCGACGCCACGGCCGTCATCACCAGCAGAACGGCAGCTACGGCGAGGCGGCGCACTGGCGCACGGTACTCGTTGCATGGTGGCCGTCGGACCCACGGACTCGCATCCCGCCCGCCGCCCGCGAGCGCCGGCCCTGGCTACGCCCGGCTGGACTGCCCGATGCCCGGCCGGAGCTGTGCAGTTGCTCCGTCGACCACCCGCCGGTACAGGGCCCGGTGCGCGGTCGCCGACGCGGCCCACGTGTGGGACGAGGCCAGTGCCCGGCCCCGACCCCGTACCTGCGACGACGGCTCCTCGAGGGCCGCCCCGATCTGGGCGGTGAAGCCTTCGGGGTCGGCGGCGAACCGGACGGCGCCGTAGAAGATGTCGCGCAGCACCGGCAGATCCCGCATGACGACCGGGACGCCGGCGGCCAGCGCCTCCATGGCGGCTATGCCGAAGCCCTCTTTGGTCGACGGGAACACGAAGGCCCCAGCCCCCGCCATCAGCGCGGGAAGTCGGTCGTCGTCGACCGGTCCGAGCACGACCGGTGCGACGCCGAGCTGCCCGCACCGCCGATCGAACTCGGCCCGGTAGGGCCGGTGGTCGAACAGGGTCTCCCCGCCGGCGATCACCAGGGCGTAGCCCGGGTGGCTGACCCGTAACCCGGCGTAGGTCTCGACCAGGTCGAGACTGCCCTTGCGCGGCTCGATGCCCCCGACCGACAGCAGGTAGGCCCCGCCGATCCGTTGCCGCCACGCCTCCCGGGCGGTGACCGCCGCCGGTGCGTCACCCGCGGCGGCGGCGAAGCGGCACGAGTCCACCCCGTTGGGAATGACGTCGGCGGCGACGCCCCAGTCCCGGGCCAGCTCGCCGGCCACGGCCTGCGACACGCACACGCGGGCGACGGGGGTGCGGATGGCCCGGTCGTGGCAGGCCACGAGCTGGGGCGTGGTGAAGGAGTCGATGTGGTGGACGGTCCGAATGCAATCCGGGACGGCATTGGCGGCGATGCAGTCCTGGGCGTGGACCACGTCGGCGTGATCGGTGCACACCGCGTCGGCCAGCGCTCTGATCGACGCGGTGACGCGCGAGCCGAAATCGTCGATGGCAACCGGCGGGCAGGGGACCACGTGCACGGTCACCGCGGGGTCGACCGGTCGAAAGAAGTCGTCGTCGCCCGAGCGGCCGAGGCCCCACACGGTCACGTGCTCGCCCTGGACGGCGAGGGCCTCGGCCAGGGCCAGGGTGTGCACGACCGAGCCTCGGGGCCGGGTCGAGTAGGTGACGAGGGCGATGCGCACGGCGATCAGTAGGTCGCAGGCCGGCGGTCGGCCAGGTGGTGGAGCACGCGCCGGGCCCGGGCCAGGTCGCGCTCAGGGTCGATGTCGGCGACGGCCAGCCCCGCCTTGGTGGAGGTGCGGGCCAGGATGTCGCCGCCCGGCCCGACGACCTTGGCGCGGCCGAGGAACCGGAGCCGCCCGAAGGTCCCGGTCTGGTTGGCCGAGACGACGGCCACCTGGTTCTCGGCGGCCCGGGCGCAGTCGTAGAGGTCGAACAGCCGGGTCTGGCGGTCGGTGACCAGCCGGGGCGCCCGGTTGGTCAGGCTGGCCGGCCAGGCCGACAGGAACGCCAGCACCTCGGCGCCGTCGAGGGCCAGCCTGCGGGCCGCCTCCGGGAACGTCTTGTCGTAGTCGATCAGCATCCCCATCCGGCCGATCGGGGTGTCGAAGGCCTCGAAGGAATCGCCGGCGCCGTACGCGGCCGACTCCCCCGCCGGTTGATGCACCTTGCGGTGGCGACCGAGGACCCCGTCGCCCGAGACGCAGACGGCGGCGTTGTACCGGGTGGCTCCGTCACCCTCGCAGTACCCGGCGCACAGCACCCGGTCACCGGCGAGCTGGGCGAGGCGCTTGACTTCGGGCCCGTCGGGATCGATGGCGTCCGGGCGGTCGGCGGCTTCGCCGGGCCCGAAGCCCGGGAGGTAGCCGCCGAGGGCGGCGTCGGGAAGGACGACGAGGTCGGCGCCCCGCTCCGATGCGTCGGCCAGCAGCGCCTCGATGCGGTTGAAGCAGGCGTCGAGGTCGCGACCGAAGTAGGCGGCCACCGCCGCCACCCGGATCGTCGGCACCGGGCCGTCAGCCGGTCCGGTCGAGGGCGTGCCCGGCCGCCGTCCCGGCTCGCGCGATGGCGACGAGCTCGTCGTGGGAGGGGCCGGCGAGCGCCGGGGGTCGCCAGTCGCCGGCGAGCGCGGCCCGGGTGCGGGCCACGATGTCGGGGTCGGCCAGTACCGCGTCGGGCAGCTCCAGCAGCTGCTGGGACCGGGTGAACGCCCGCCACACCACCGGGTCGCGCTGGGCGGCGGCGTTGGCGGCGGCGTTGGTGACCCGATCGGGGCCTGGGGGTCGTGGCACCGAGGTGACCTCAGCGTCCGGGCGCCAACGCCCGAGTCGTGTGGCGTCCTGTTCGACAGAGTCCCAGAAGCGGGGTTCGCAGGACCGGCGGAGCTCGGTGTCCACCGCCAGGGCGCGGCTCTCGGCGTCGGTGTGCGCGTCGACGGCGCGGGCTGCGGCGAGCGCGGAGGTGAGGGCCAGCGTCGAGCCCCGGGTATGGGCCGGGTTCGTGATGCAGGCGGCGTCACCGACCGCGAGCAGGCCGAGAGCGGCGGGGCGGCCCGACGAGACGAGCGGGCGGAAGCGGTTGTCCAGTCCCCGCATCGTCGCCACGCCCGAGATCGGCTCGGCCACGTCAGGGTCCAGCCAGTCGGCGACGACCGGGACCGCTCGCGCCGCGGCGAGGAACCCGTCCTCGTCGTGCAGGCACCGCATGTCCCGGTCCTCGGGGAGGATGCCGAACGTCACCGAGAACGTCCCGTTGTCGGCCGGGAACACCAGGCAGGAGTAGCGGTCGAACGAGCTCCCGGCGACGTAGCCGCGGTTGAGGGCCGGCCTCGGCGCGCCCGGCCTGAGGCGGAAGAACTGGGAGCAGTAGGCGATGCCGCACGGGATCACCCGCTCTTCGGGCACGTCGGCGCCCGCCTCGGCCAGCCACCCGGCGACCATGGATCGGCGCCCGGCGGCGTCGATGACGGTCGACGCGGGCAGCGACGACCCGTCGTCGAGCGTCAGGCCGACCACCGACGGCACGCCCGCCGGGCCCGGCTGGGTCAGCAGCCCGGTGGCGGCCGCGCCCGCCCGCACGGTGACGCCCGGCTCGGCGTGGACGGCGCGGCGGAGGACCCATTCGAAGACGGTCCGGCGTGACGCGAGCACCACGAGCTCCGGGTCGGGGACGGGCGGCTCCTCCAGCGTCGGCGGGGGGGTCGGGCTCAGGGGGATCTCCTCCGCCCCGGCGGCGAGGAGGGCGGCCAGCACGTCGGGCGCCTCCTCGGCCAGCAGTTGGCGGCACCGGGCGACGAACGCGTGCGACTGGCCGGCCTGGGGCGTTCCCCGCCGGACCCAGCCGGGCAGGCCGTCGACGGAGTCCGGTGGCGGCGCCGGGTCCCGCTCGAGCAGGGTCACCGGCAGCCCGCGGCGGGCCAGGAACAGCGCGCCGGCCAGTCCGCCGAGCCCGGCGCCGATCACGACCGTTCCTTCACGTTGCGTTCCGCACGCAGCGGGCGTTGCGTTCCGCACGCAGCTGGCCGTTGCGTTCCGCACGCAGCTGTCGAGGTCGGTCACTGGGCCACCGCGGCGACCTCGTAGGCGTCGGGGCGGCGGTCGCGGAGGTGGCACATGACCCGTCGCGCCTCGGCCATGCTCCCGGCCACGTCGACGTCGGCCATGGCCAGGCCGGCGGTGGTGCCGGTTGCGGCCAGGATCTCCCCGCCGGGGCCCACGACCTTTGCCCGGCCCACGAACTGAAGCGTCCCGAAGGTGCCCGACTGGTTGGCCGAGACCCACACCACCTGGTTCTCGAGCGCCCGGGCCTGGTCGAAGAGATCGAACCGGCGGGTCCAGCGGTCCTCCGCCAGCACGGGCGCCGGGTCCGTGCGGCTGGCCGGCCACGCCGACAGGCAGGCCACGATCTCGGCCCCGTCGAGGGCGAGGGCGCGCGCCGCCTCGGGGAACGCCTTGTCGTAGCAGATCATCATGCCCAGTCGTCCGACCGGGGTGTCGAAAGGCCGGAACCGGTCGCCGCTGTCGTAGCTCACACCTTCCGACAGCGGATGGTGCACCTTGCGGTGGTGGCCGAGCACCCCGTCACCCGACACGCAGACGGCGGCGTTGTAGCGGGCGGCGCCGTCGCCCTCGCAGTAGCCGGCGCAGACGACCAGCTCGCCGGCGAGGCGGCCCAGCTCGGCGATCTCGGGGCCGGCGGGGTCGAACGCCGGCGGCAGATCGGGCGGCCCCGAGGGGTCGAGGTGGGCGAGGTAGCCGCCGAGCGTCGCCTCGGGGAACACGACGAGCCGGGCACCGACGGCACGCGTATGGTCGAGGATGCGCTCCACCAGGGCGAAGCCGGCGCCGACGTCGCGCCCGAAGTTGTCGGCCACGGCGACGACCCGCACGACGCTCACGCCGCGCCCAGCCCGGTGACGGGGCCGGCGACGGCCACGGTGTGCTCGCCGTCGGGCCAGACCAGCGTCACGCCGCCCCCGGGGACGAGCCGTCCGCACGCCGCCGAGGTGGCCGGCCCGGCCTCGATCGGCCGGCCGCCCCCGCGATCGGCGGTCAGCATGGCGAAGCCGGGGAAGCAGGTCAGCCAGTCGCCGGTGGTAGCCGCCGCCGGTCGGGGGGTTCGGGCGACGTCCAGCTCGGCGCCGCAGCCGCTCGCCTCGGCCAGCATGCCGAGGGTGCCGACGATGCCGGCCATGCTCACGTCCTTGGCCGCCGCCGGGCGGGCCCGGCCGACCGCGCCCACCATCGCCGTCAGCTCGTCGCGCCGGCGGGTCGTCGTGGAGTCCCACTGGTGGCCGGTGTAGCCGGGGCGCCAGCCTCCGCCGAGATCGACGGTGAGGGTGACCGTGTCACCCGGCCGACCGCCGCCCGCGGGGACCGGATCGGCCGTGCGCCCCAGGGCGGTGGCGTAGAGCGACGGGGCGACGCCGAGCTGGGTGTGGCCGCCGAGCACGGGCACGCCGTAGGCCTGGCTGGCGGCGCGGATGCCGGCGAGGATCCGGCTGACCTGCGACGGGTTCCTCCCGGCCACGGCGTCGAGCACGCCGGTTGCCGTCGCCCCCATGGCGGCGAGGTCGTTGACGCTGACGAGCACCGCGCACCATCCGGCCCAGAACGGGTCGCGCTCGACCATGGACGGAACGATGGCGTCGCAGGTGGCGACGACGTCGGTGCCGGGCAGCGGCACGCCGTCGTCGCCGACGAAGCCGACGCCGCCCGGCCGGAGACCGTCCAGCAGGGTGGCGATGTCGCCCTTGGTCGTCGTGGTCAGCTGCTGGAGCCGGTGGATCGGCCAGCGCATGAGGACGTGCGGATGTCCCGCCACGACCACGCTCCGCACGGCCTCCCACCCCAGCCGGAGGAACAACCGCTCGCGGGCCGGTTGCACGGTGGCATCGAAGCGCAGCGCCCCTTCCAGCTCGGCCCGCGCGCACGCGGCCCGGACGAGAGCAGGGCCGACGGCGGCGAAGCCGCGGGCGTCGGTCCGGACGGCCAGCCGGCTGCCCGTCCACCAGCCGACCTCGGGCGGGCCGCCGACCGGCGCGACACGGACCCCGCCGATGACGGCGCCGTTCCGGTCGCGGGCGACGAGGACGATGGTCCGGGGGTCGGCGTCCAGGTCGTCCTCGTCGTCGGAGGGAAAGATCCCCTGCTCGGCGACGAACACGGCGAGGCGGATCCGTCGGTACTCGGCGGTCTCATCCCCACCGGCCTGGCCGATGAGGAACGGCGGCCGGCGGGCCACGGAGGCGGCATCGCCCAGCCGGGTGAGAATGTCGGTGACGTCGGTCGCCGCGGTCATGCGCCTGCCGCAGCAAGGGCGCTGCACGCGCCGCACGCAGCACAGCCGGCGCCCTGCTCGCGGCCGTACATCCCGGCGGCGACGAGGTCGGCCGCGACGCGTCCGGTGACGTCCGACACGAGGTCCGGCGACGGTGGCCGCAGGCCGTCGGCCGCGGCCAGCGTCCCGGCCAGCGCCCGGACGGGCACCACGAAGGGGTAGACGCCCATGGCGATCAGCCGGCGGGCGCCGGTCACGAGCTCGTCCGGGTCCTCCCCCAGGCCGACGAGGAGATAGGTCGACACCCGGTTGCGCCCGAAGATGCGCACCGCCTCGCTCCACGCCGCCTCGTAGTCGGCCATCGGCACGGTGGCCTTGCCCGGCATCCAGCGGGCGCGCACCCGATCGTCGAGCGACTCGACGTGGATTCCCATGGCGGTCACGCCGGCATCGTGCAGGTCGGCCAGGGCGGTGAGGTCCTCGGGGGGCTCGCACTGCGCCTGGATGGGGAGGCCCGGCACCGCGGCCAGCACGGCGCGTGCACAACGGGCGAGGTAGCGGGCGCCCCGGTCGGCCGTCGCCGTCGTTCCCGTCGTCATGAGCAGCTGGCGCACGCCGTCGAGGCGGACCGCGGCCTCGGCCACCTCCGCCAGCTGGTCCGGCGTCTTCACCCGCGTGGTGGCGCCGGCGGCCAGTGACTCCTCGATGGCGCAGAACCGGCAGCGGTCCTCGGCCGCGTAGCGGATGCAGGTCTGGATGACCGTCGTGGCCAGGACGTCGTTCCCGTGGAGCCGGGCCAGCTGGTGGTACGGCACGCCCTCGGCCGTCTCCAGGTCGTAGAAGGCGGGACGATCCACGGTCCCGACGTCGACCCCGAGGTCGGCGCCGTCGAGGAGGAGCCGGCCGCCGGCGACGGTGAAGGGGCTGTCCGGGTCGAGCGGCAGGGCGACGGGCCGCCCCCCGAACATGAGGTGGCCGTCGTCGCTCGGCCCCGCGCCGGCCACGCGCCGCACCGGCGCGTCGACCCGAACCCCGCGCACGGCCAGCTCCACGCGGGTGGAGAAGCCGGCGTCGGTGGCCTGAGCGCAGTCCGTGCTCATCAGAACATGTAGGTGGAGTTGATGATGGCGCCCTTGCGGGCGTAGTGGATGAGCGCGTCCTGGACGTCGAGGGGGTGGGCCGGGATCACGCCCTCCATGAGGTCCTCTTCCCGCA
The DNA here is from genome assembly GCA_030946525.1 of Actinomycetota bacterium. Lineage (GTDB taxonomy): Bacteria > Actinomycetota > Acidimicrobiia > Acidimicrobiales > AC-14 > CADCTB01. The sequence goes on from JALYYN010000111.1 coordinate 9,663, forward strand.
GGCCGTGCAGCGACAGCCCGAAGCGGCAGCAGTAGACCTTGCCGCCCTCCTGCATGAAGGTGGCGAGCTGGCTGTTGATGTTGTGCTCGCCCGGGAACGCCGAGTTGCCGGTGGTCGGGAACCCCCGCGTCGCCATGCAGTTCATCGCCCCCGGGCCGTAGAAGTAGATGGCCGACTCGAAGCCTTTCCGCAGGGCGCGGGTCGCCTGCAGGATGGCCACGAAGCTCACCGAGGACTCGTGCGCGATCCCGTGGATCAGAGTGAAATACGACTGGCCCGGCTCGGCCTGGTAGTCGGGGAACACCTTGGTGCCGCCGTAGATGTTGCTGCCCTGCGGCAGGGACGGGTGGGGTATCTCGTCGATGCTGATCTTCTCGAGCTCGGTCATTTCCATGGTGGTCAGTCCTTTCCGTAGAGGCTGCTTATCCGTAGAGGCTGCTTATCCGTAGAGGGTCTGGAAGTTGCGGTGGAACACATGGCGGCCCAGTTCGCCGTCGCCGACGGCGGCGACCATGCGGGCCAGCTCGCCCTCACGGTCGCTCCACGGCTCGTCGCTGGCGAACAGGACCCGGTCGTGGCCGATCCCCCGGCGCTCGATCTCGGTGGCCAACCAGCGGGGGGCGAAGCCGATGGCCCAGGAAGCATCGGTGTAGACGCGCTTGCCGGCCTCGACCCAGTCGAAGAACCGTCCGCCGATCAGCTTGATGTGCCCGCTGGCCCCGCCCCCCATGTGGACGAGGTGGATGGCGACGCGGTCGCCGTACCAGTCGACGAGGTGGGAGATCTCGTCGATGTCCGACGCCCCGCCGGGCGAGGTGTGGACGTGGACCACCAGGTCGTGCTCGGCGGCGGCGGCGAAGATGGTGTCCAGCGACGGGCGGCAGGCGGGGTCGGTGGGCGCACCGCCGAGGAGGAAGCTGAGCTTGAGCGCGACGACGCCGGATTCGCCGGCAAGGGTCAGGGCCTTGGCGGTGCGGGCCTCGTCGTCGGGGCGGGCGGACACCCACAGAGCGCACCGCACCCGGTCGTCCACGCCGGCCGCCTCGAGGCACAGCTCGTTGAAGGCGAAAGCGGCGTCGGGATCGGGCACGCCGTAGTTGGGCAGGACGACGGCCCGCTCGGTGCCCTCGGTGTCGAGGTCGTGGAGCAGCCCGGCGATCGTCGCCTGCTGGCGGGTGGCGGGCTGCACGGCCGGCCCGCCGTAAAAGGGCCACGCCGGCAGGGCGCCGAGGTGCCGGTGCGCGTCGTAGACGGCGAGGCTCATGGGGCCATCCAAGTGCGACATCGTTTCGGCGTGGTCATCGCAGGACCAACGGAGGGAAACGAGTTGCTAACGCAAGGCTGAAGGGGCTCGGGGTTCATGCGGCGGTCACACTGCGGAGACCGGGCGGTCACTCTGCCGGACCAGGATCGAACCGTGCTCGACATTCACTCCCTGCCCCCGGTGACCCGCTCGCCGGTGGGGCTGGAATCGCAGCAGAAGGGTGGCAGTCCGGCGCTGCGGGCGGACATCGCCCGCCTGAGCGGCCTCCTGGCCCAATCCCTCGCCCGCCAGGAGGGTCCGGCCCTGGTGGCGCTGGTGCAGCGCGTCCGGGCCTTGACGGCGCGGGCCTCCGCGTCGACCGGCGACGCCGACACGCTGAAGCGGGTGCTGACCGAGATCGACCTGCAGACCGGGATCCGCCTGGTGCGTGCCTTCTCGGCCTACTTCCGGCTGGCCGACGTGGCCCAGCAGGTCCACCAGGTCGAGTCCCTCGCCGAACGGCGGCTCAAGGACCGCAGCGGCCTGGCCCAGACCATCGACCGCATCAAGGCCGAGGGTGTTTCACGCGAGGTGTTGGAGACGGTGGTGCACGGCCTCGAGCTGCGACCGGTGTTCACCGCCCACCCCACCGAGGCGGCCCGCCAGTCGATCCTGTCGAAGCTCCGCCAGGTCGCCGAGCTGCTCCGGGAGGGCCCCCGCAACGACCGGTACCTCGCCGAGGTCATCGACCTCATGTGGCAGACCGACGAACTGCGCCAGGGCCGCCTGGAGCCGGGCGACGAGGCGAGGTCGGTGATCTACTACCTCGACGGGCAGTTCCGCCACGTCGTGCCCGAGCTCGTCCACGACCTGGCGCGGGAGCTGGCGCGCCTGGGCATCGAGCTGCCCGCCGGGGCCCGGCCCGTCCACTTCGGGACCTGGGTGGGTGGCGACCGGGACGGCAATCCGAACGTGACCCCGGACCTCACCCTCCGCGTCCTGCACCTCCAGCACGAGCACGCCATCGACAACCTGCTCGGCATGCTCGACAGCCTCTACCGCGATCTCAGCAGCTCGACGCGCGTCGTCACGATCTCTCCGGCGCTGGAGCGCAGCCTCCTCGACGACCGGGCCGCCCTGCCCGAGGTCTACGACGCGTCCCGCCGGCTGAACGCTGAGGAGCCGTACCGCCTCAAGTGCGCCTACGTCCGCCAGCGCCTCCTGAACACCCGCACCCGTCTGCGGGGGAAGGAGGCGCACCAGCCCGGGCGCGACTATCGCCACGGCGGCGAACTGCTGGGTGAGCTGACTCTCATGGCCGAGTCGCTGAGGCGCAACCGGGGGCGCCTCGTGGCCGACGGCCCGCTGGACCGGGCCATCCGAGCCACCGCCGCGTTCGGGCTCCATCTCGCCACCATGGACGTGCGCGAGCACGCCGAGCGCCATCACGCGGTGCTGGCGTCGGTCTACGACGGCTTCGGCGATCTGACCTCGCCCTACGGCGAGTTGTCCCGTCCCGACCGCCTGGCCCTCCTGTTCGGCGAGCTGTCCAGCCGGCGGCCGCTCATGGGGGCGACGACCGTGCTCGAGGGTGGGGCGGCCGCCACCATGGCCATCTTCGCCGCCATCCACACTGCCTTCGAGACCTTCGGCGACGAGGTGATCGAGAGCTACATCATCTCGATGACCCGGGGCGCCGACGACGTGCTGGCGCCGGTCATCCTGGCCCGGGAGGCCGGTCTGGTCGACATCCACGCCGGCGTGGCCCGCATCGGCTTCGTCCCGCTGTTCGAGACCGTCGACGAGCTGCGCCGGGCGGGACGGATCGTCGACCAGCTGCTGTCCGATCCGGGCTACCGCCGCCTGGTCGCCATCCGGGGCGACATCCAGGAGGTGATGCTCGGGTACTCCGACTCGAACAAGGACGCCGGCATCACCACCTCGCAGTGGGAGATCCACCGCGCCCAGCGCAGCCTCCGCGACGTCGCCCACCGCCACGGCGTGGTCCTCCGGCTCTCGCACGGCCGCGGGGGCACCGTGAGCCGGGGCGGTGGCCCGACCCATGAGGCGATCCTGGCCCAGCCGTACGGGACGCTCGAGGGGCGGATCAAGGTCACCGAGCAGGGTGAGGTGATCGCCGAGAAGTACGGGCTGCCCGGGGTGGCGCGCGACAACCTCGAGCGGGCCCTGGCCGCCGTGCTCGAAGCGTCGGTCCTCCATCGGGAGTCGAGGGTCGCCCTCGACGTCCTCGACCGTTGGGACGCGACGATGGACGTGGTCTCCGACGCCGCGTACCTGTCCTACCGCTCCCTGGTCGAGCGACCGGGGCTGATGGAGTACTTCCTCACCGCCACGCCGGTCGAGGAGCTCGACGGGCTGAACATGGGCTCCCGGCCGGCCCGGCGCCCCGGCGGGGCCGGCGGCCTGTCGGACCTGCGGGCCATCCCCTGGGTCTTCGGCTGGAACCAGTCGCGCCAGATTATTCCCGGATGGTTCGGCCTGGGCAGCGGGCTGGCCGAGGCGGTGGACCAGGGCCGGGCCGACACCCTGACCGACATGTACGAGACGTGGCACTTCTTCCGGACCTTCATCTCGAACATCGAGATGACCCTGGCCAAGACCGACATGGACATCGCCGCCCACTACGTGGAGAGCCTCGTCGACCCCGCGCTGCAGCCGATGTTCGCAGTGGTGCGCGATGAGTTCGACCGCACCTGTGCCCAGGTGCTGCGCCTCACCGGCGAGGACCGGCTCCTCGACCGGTCGCCCGAGCTGCAGGACGCCATCGCCATCCGCAAGCCCTACCTGGACCCGATCTGCTACCTCCAGGTCGCCCTTCTCGGTCGGCTGCGATCGTCGTCGAAGCCCGAACCGCTCCTGCGCCGGGCCCTGCTCCTGACGGTCAACGGCGTGGCCGCCGGGCTCCGCAACACCGGCTGACGGGCCTGTCCCGGTCTACGCGGCGGCGGGCGGGTGGAGGCGCTCGGCGCCGGCGCGGGCCTCCCGTCGCCACACGGCGACGATCTCGGCCGAGCGGATGCTGGCGATCCGGACGCTCCAGCAGTCGACCGCGCTGCGCCCCTCCTCCAGGGCGAAGAAGGTGGTGAACGGTCCGTCGGGCTGGTAGGCGTCGGCGCCCTCGATGACCTCGACGGTGCCGTCCCGGAGCTTGATCTCAAAGCTGGCCATGAGCTGACCGTACGCCGGGAGGGGTGTGGGGAGGAAGAGCCGGTTCCTGTGGATTCGCGGGGGAACGGCTGTTGACGGTTCCATACGGTCGGGCGCCCGGCGTCGTAGAGCAGTGGTGAGGGACAGCAACGGTCGGGCCGCGAGCCTGGTCATGGTCGCGCTGTTGGCGACCCTGGCCGCGTGCGGCGGCGGTGGAGCCGCTCCCAAGCCCCGGTCGGACGTCCCCGAGCCGGCGACGGCCCCGCCGGCGGCCGGTGGGCTCCCCGGGCGGGTCGTCCCCCTCCCCGGCGAGCCCGAGGGCCTGGCCTGGGACACGGCCACGGCCACGTTGGCGGTCGCCGTCCGCGCCCCCGACGCTGTGGCCTTGGTGGACGGGGCCACCGGCACCGAGCGGGCGCGCATCCCGCTGGCCGGAGCCGCCCGCCATCTCGAGCTGGAGGCACCGGGCGGGCCGGTCCTCGTGCCCTCGGAGGGCAACGACCGGCTCTACCGCCTGGCCCTCCCCTCGGGTGCGGTGACCTCGGAGACGGCCGTGGGTCGCCAGCCCCATGACGCGGCCCCGGCGGCCGGCGGCCGGGTATTCGTGGGCGACGAGCTGGCCGACACGGTGCACGTCGTCGCGCCGGACGGATCCACCCAGGTTGTCCCGGCACCTGCCCAGCCGGGCGGGGTGGCCTCCGCTCCTGACGGGTCCGTGGTGGTCGTCGTGGGCGTGCGCGGCCGGCGCATCGAGGCCTACGCACCGGACGGCCGGATGCTGGGCTCGGCCGCCTGCGGCGTCGGGCCGACGCACGTGCGGGCCGGCGCGAGCGGGCTCTTCTACGTGGCCGACACCCAGGGCGGCGCGGTGCTCATCTTCCAGACGGCGCCCGACGGGATCCGTCAGGTCGGCAGTGTCAGCACGGGCGGCGGCGCGCCGTACGGCCTCGCCGTCGATGGCGCCCGGTCCCGGCTGTACGTGACGCTGACCGGCACCAACCAGCTGCGCTCCTACCGGATCGCGGGCGCCACACTGACCGCCGACCGCTCGTGGGCGACGGTGCGCCAACCCAACGACGTCGCCGTGGAAAACTCCACCGGCCGGGTCGTGGTGGCCGGTACCGGCGACGGCCAGCTCCAGTTCATCGACCCCGCGGCGTAGGCGGGCCGCCAGATCTGCGGGCTGTACCCGTGTCGACGGGACGACGCCGGCACAGGCTCCGGGGTCCCGCGGGACGAGATGCCTTCGTTGCGGGTCGGCGGCCGCCACGCGAGACTCGACGCGTAACCCAACGTTGCGGGCGGCTTCATCATCGCCATGCCCGTGCTCGAGAGAGGAGGTCGCAGCCGTGGGCCGCTATTTCGGACGTGAGCCGCACTACTCCCAGCAGGAGGCCGACGCCCAGGCGCAGGCGGCCATCGACGCCGCCGTGAAGAAGGGTCGCCCGCCGGCCGACGAATGGAAGGGACTGTCCTCCCGCATGGGCGACATCAACCGCGAGCTGGCCACCCGGCCCCCGGTCGAGATCCCGCCGCCCCCCCCACCCCGGCGGGCCGAGACCGACAGGGGGGAGCCGGGCGCCGCCCGTCGACCGCGGGTGGTCAGCCAGATCCTCGCTCCCCGGCCCCCTCCCGCACCCGGTCCGGAGCCGATCGTCGCGCCTTCCGCCGCTCCTACCCCGGCGAAGCGCACCCCCCGGGCATCGGCCGCGGCAGCCGCAACCAGGCCGCCGCCCGCCACGCGGCCGGCGCGGGCGTCGGCACCGGCTGCGGCCCCGACCGGACGGGCGACCAAGC
>JALYYN010000140.1 GCA_030946525.1 Actinomycetota bacterium
ATCCGCCTCCACGACCTTCGGCACAGCTACGCCACGGCGGCGCTCGAGGCCGGCGTCGAGTTGCTCGTGGTGTCCAAGCGCCTCGGGCACCGTTCGATCGGCATCACCGGCGACGTCTACAGCCACGTGCGCAAGGTGCACGATGCGAAGGCTGCCGAGACCACAGCGGCCTACATCTTCGGCGCCTGACGGGCCCCAGGTAGCGCCGTGGTAGCGCAGGAGCGCACGTCGCGCCATCCTGTGCAGCAGCATCGACGGGCCGCCGGGGCCCGCATGGCCTCTGACCTGCTCGGCTACAGTGCTCCACCAGGTACGGGCTGTGGCGCAGCTTGGTTAGCGCGCTTGACTGGGGGTCAAGAGGTCGGGAGTTCAAATCTCCCCAGCCCGACCACAAAAGAGCAGGTCAGGGGGGGTGCGCCGAGCACCCCCTCTTCTCGTCTCCGGGCAATGTATGCAGAATGTATGGAGGCGGACGCGAGAGTCGGCTCGTGGAATGGATCACGGCGGGTGCACCGGAGGCGCAGAAGCAGCGGGGCAAGCGGGTCGTCCGTCAGGGTGGATACGACCCGACGACCGGTCTCCGCCGGGTTCGACAGCTCGGAACGTTCCGGACGAATAGGTGCTCTCGATGGCGTTGGAGGAGGCGGTGCAGCGGGGCCGGCTGGGCCGCAACCCCGTGGTGCTGACCCAGCCGCCCAAGCTCGACCGGTCTCCCAAGAAGCTGGGCTGGACGCTGGAGGAAGCGAAGAGGTTCCTCGACGTCGCGTCCGAGCACCGGCTGTACGCCGCCTTCCAGCTGTGCCTGGTCACGGGAATGCGCCGGGGCGAGGTCCTGGGTCTTCGGTGGGTCAATGTCGACTTCGAGCAACGCCAGCTCGAAGTCGCCCGGCAGCTCCCGATCGAAAGGGGCAGAACCGTCCTCAAGCAGCTCAAGACCGAGAGCAGCGCCCGGATCGTGACGTTCGGGCGGGGCCACCGCGAAGGTGCTCCTCGGCCATCGCAAGCGTCAGGAGGAGGAGGCCGAGTTCGCCGGGCCGGCGTGGAAGGATACCGGCCTGGTCATCACAACCGCCTTGGGCGGCTGGGTCGACCCGAACAACTTCGGCCGCCTCATGGACGCCCTCATCGAGGCCGCCGGCGTCCCACGGATCACACCGAAGGGGCTCCGCCACACCAAACAGTCGGTCGGCCGGGTGGTGGTCGGTGACGACAAGGTCATGCAGGAGCGCCTCGGCCACGCCGACATCGGCATCACGCTGGGGACCTACACGCACACCGTCACCGAACAGCACCGGGAAGCAGGGGACCGCCTCGACAAGGTGTTCGGGCCGACGAAGCGATCGCGTTGAGCCTGCTGCGGGTCCGGCGGGAGCCAGCACCCGACGACGGCCTCCTCCTGCTGCGGGGGCGACGAGCTGGCGGCGGAGACGCTGCGGCGCGATGCGATCCGCACCCACCGGCGCTTCGGCGAGTACGGCGCCTCGGCCTTGGGCGCCTCGACCGAGGCGGACATCGACGAGTTGGCCGGCGGCGTCCTCCGCAGATTCGAAGTCCTGACCGTGATGTCAGCCGGCGCGCTGCGGAGGTCGGGCATCGAGCTGCGCACTACGTTCCGGCGGCCGCTCTACAGGGTGATGCTCCCGGATCCAGACGAGGACATCTTCCGCCTGCTCCGGTGCAAGGATGAACGTCGAGCCAACGACCACTACCGGCCCGAGGAAGTGCAACCATGACTGTCGGCATCGACATCGACGTCGACTGGAACACCCAGCACGACACCGGCATGTCCTGGACCTTCCGCGACGACGCGACCGATCCGTCGAGGATTGTTGCCGGGCCTACGTCGTGGCGGGTCGCGGCACGGCGGTGGCGGTCGCCGAGGTCGTCGACGTCGGCGAGGACGACGTCGTCCACCTGCGCCCCCTGCCTGGGCCGGTGTCGGCGAACGCCCACCTGCTGTCCACCGCAGCGCTGTAGGGCAAGGGCGTCAGTCGACGACCTCGTCGGTCACGGGGCTTCCACCCCGTGAGTGCTTGTCATGACCGGCCCTCCCCCGGGCCGCTCATGAGCGCAGCCACATCCTGCGCATAGACGTCGGGGAAGGAGTTGGACAGGTTCTGTGCGGTCTCCGCGGCGAGTATGGCGAGGTCGTCCGCCATGGCCCGCAACGTCTGCTGCCAGGTCCCGAGGTTGCCGATCGCCTTCTCGACCATGGCGAGGAGACGCCGTTTCGCCAGATCATGTATTTGGCGCTGGGCGCGCGTCATCAGCGCAGGGTCCAGATACTCCATGACCTCGTGGAGGCGGTTCTTCAGCCTCGTCGCGCCGTCGTTGGCGTCGCCGAAGATGATGTTGGTCCAGGTCGCCGCAGGCCGCGTCGGAAGGAAGAAGTAGGTCACCGGTAGGCGGAAGGCCTGTGCGAACGCGACGAGGTCGTCGGCGGTGAACTGCCGAATCCTGGTCCCGTCGATCGAACGCTCGGCCGCCGAGACCTGCGCGACCGTCCAGCGGATACCGAGATGCGGTTCGAGTGCCTCGGCGGCCTGGGCTTGCGTCCACCCCCGCTCCTGGCGAGCGCGCCAGAGGTTGTGGCCAACCAACTGGGTTCGGGGTGAGACCCCAGAACTATGCCCGCGACCTGTCCGCCATCGAGGCTGCCCGGCCGCCGGACCGAAGCAGGGAGTTGGCCCTGGCCAAGGCCCGAGTCGCTTCCGACCGGCGGGTACTGGCGGATGCCCGGGTCCGCCGGGACGACGCCGAGCCAGCCCTGGCCGTGGCGCAGGAGCGTCATTGGGGGCCGAGAGAGCCTCGACGAAGGAGCGGGACGTCGCCATCGCCACCGGTCTGGATCTCACGGAGCCAGTGGTAC
>JALYYN010000182.1 GCA_030946525.1 Actinomycetota bacterium
GCCTTGCGCAGGTCGGCGGTGCCCAGGTTGGAGGTCATGATGATGACGGTGTTCTTGAAGTCGACGGTGCGGCCCTGGGCGTCGGTGAGGCGCCCGTCTTCCAGGATCTGGAGCAGGGCGTTGAACACGTCGGGGTGGGCCTTCTCGATCTCGTCGAACAGCACCACCGAGAACGGCTTGCGGCGGACGGCCTCGGTGAGCTGGCCGCCCTCCTCGTAGCCCACGTAGCCCGGGGGCGAACCCACCAGGCGGCTCACCGTGTGCTTCTCCATGTACTCGCTCATGTCGAGCTGGATGAGGTGGCTCTCGTCGCCGAACAGGAACTCGGCCAGGGTCTTGGCCAGCTCGGTCTTGCCCACGCCCGAGGGGCCCAGGAAGATGAACGAGCCGCTGGGGCGCTTGGGGTCCTTGAGGCCGGCCCGGGTGCGGCGGATGGCCTGGGAGACGGCGTGGATGGCGTCTTCCTGGCCCACGACCCGCTTGTGCAGCTCCTCCTCCATGCGCAGGAGCTTGGCCGTCTCCTCCTCGGTGAGCTTGTAGACGGGAATGCCCGTCCACATGGCCAGCACCTCGGCGATGCCCTCCTCGTCGACCTCGTCGAAGAGGTCGATGCCCTCGGCCTTCCACTCCAGCTCCTTGACCTTCTTGCGCTCCTCGAGCGCCTTCTCCTGGTCGCGGAGCTTGGCGGCCTGCTCGAACTTCTGGTTCTCGATGGCCTGTTCCTTCTCCTTGCGGACGCGGGACAGGTCGTTTTCGAGCTCCTTGTAGTCCGGCGGGGACTTCATCCGGCGCATGACCATGCGGGAGCCGGCCTCGTCGATGAGGTCGATGGCCTTGTCGGGCAGGTGCCGGTCGGAGATGTAGCGGTCGGACAGGTTGGCGGCGGCGACGATGGCCTGATCGGTGATGGTCACCCGGTGGTGGGCCTCGTAGCGGTCGCGGATGCCCCGGAGGATCTCGATGGTGTGGGCCACGGTGGGCTCCTCCACCTTGATGGGCTGGAAGCGCCGCTCGAGGGCGGCGTCCTTCTCCAGGTGCTTGCGGTACTCGTCCAGCGTGGTGGCGCCGATGGTCTGCAGCTCGCCCCGGGCCAGCATGGGCTTGAGGATTGAGGCGGCGTCGATGGCGCCCTCGGCGGCGCCCGCACCCACCAGGGTGTGGAGCTCGTCGATGAACAGGATGATGTCGCCCCGGGTGCGGATCTCCTTGAGCACCTTCTTGAGGCGCTCCTCGAAGTCGCCCCGGTAGCGGCTCCCGGCCACCAGCGCGCCCAGGTCGAGGGTGTAGAGCTGCTTGCCCTTCAACGTGTCGGGCACGGTGTTGGCCACGATCTGCTGGGACAGGCCCTCGACGATGGCCGTCTTGCCCACGCCCGGCTCGCCGATGAGGACCGGGTTGTTCTTGGTACGGCGGGAGAGGACCTGCATGACCCGCTCGATCTCGCGCTCGCGGCCGATGACCGGGTCGAGCTTCTTCTCGCGGGCGAGCTGGGTGAGGTTGCGGCCGAACTGGTCGAGGACGAGGGAGCCGGTGGGGGTGGCCTCGCCGGCGGGGCCGCCCGAGGGGGCGCCCTCCTTGCCGGCGTAGCCGGAGAGGAGCTGGATGACCTGCTGGCGCACCCGGCTCAGGTCGGCGCCCAGCTTGACCAGCACCTGGGCGGCCACGCCCTCGCCCTCACGGATGAGGCCGAGGAGGATGTGCTCAGTGCCGATGTAGTTGTGGCCGAGCTGCAGGGCCTCGCGGAGGGACAGCTCCAGCACCTTCTTGGCGCGTGGGGTGAAGGGGATGTGCCCGGACGGCGACGAGCCGCCCTGGCCGATGATCTCCTCGACCTGGGTGCGCACGGCCTCCAGGGAGATACCGAGCTGCTCGAGGGCCTTGGCGGCGACCCCCTCGCCCTCGTGGATCAGCCCGAGCAGGATGTGCTCGGTGCCGATGTAATTGTGATTGAGGAGGCGAGCTTCCTCCTGGGCCAACACCACGACCCGGCGGGCTCGGTCTGTAAATCGTTCGAACAAGGGGAACCCCCTAACGGGGACGGGCGGGCTCGGAACCTCAGCGTCTCAGAAACTCAGTGTAGTGGCGCCCGCAATGGAAGGAACACCCACCCGCCCCTCCGGATTCCTCTAGACGGAGAGATTGACGTAGCGTCGAGAGGTGGTCAGCCTCGCCCCGTTGCTGTCCCTCCCCTGCCTGGAGGCCGATCTGGCCCGGGTGGAGAAGGCGCTGCTCGACAGTGTGCAGACCGGCGACCCCTTCCTGGCCGAGGTGGCGTCGCACCTCATCACCGCCGGCGGCAAGCGCCTGCGGCCCGCGCTGGCCGTCGCCGTGGGCGAGCTGGCGGGAGGGCCGGCGCCCGACGACGTCATCATGGGGGCGGTGGCGGTGGAGCTGGTCCACCTCGGGTCGCTCTACCACGACGACGTCATGGACGAGGCCCGCACCCGCCGCACCGTGGAGAGCGTGAACGCCCGCTGGGGCAACCTGGTCGCCATCCTCGCCGGCGACTTCCTGCTGGCCCGGGCGTCGGAGATCGCCGCGTCGCTGGGCACGGAGATCGCCGGCCTGCTGGCCGCCACCATCGGCCGGCTGTGCGAGGGCCAGGTGCGCGAGCTGTCCCAGACCTTCGACGTCACCCGGTCCGAGGAGTCGTACCTCATCTCCATCGCCGGGAAGACCGCCGCTCTCATGGCCACCGCCTGCCGGGTGGGCGCCATCACCTCCGGGATCGACCGCCCGGGGATCGACGCCCTCACCGAGTACGGCGAGCGGGTGGGGATGGTCTTCCAGATCGTCGACGACATCCTCGACGTGGTGGCCACCGACGAGGAGCTGGGCAAGCCGGCCGGCAATGACCTGGTCGAGGGCGTCTACACCCTGCCCGTCATCCGGGCCCTGGCCGAGGGCGAGGGCGCCGAGCCCCTGCGGGCCCTGCTGGGCGCGCCGCTGGAGCCCGATCAGGTGGAGGCGGCGCGAGCCATCATCCGGTCGAACGGCGCGGTGGGTGCGGCCGTCGGCGTCGCCCGCCACTTCACCGAGCAGTCGGCCGCAGCCCTGAGGGGGCTGACCGCCGCCGACGAGGGCCGCGAGGTCCTCGCCGCCCTGGGCACGCTGGGCGACCACCTGATCGAGAACATCCCCGCCCACGGCTGACCGGCCCGGTCGCCGGCCGGTTCAGTAGGACTCGACGACGGCGTGATGGCCGGGGGCGCGAGCCAGGCGGGCGTCCGTCGTCACGAGTGGCAGATCCAGTGCCTCGCTCAGGGCGACGAAGGCGGCGTCGTAGGCGGAAAGGTTGTCGCGCAGATCCCACATGCGGTCGAGCAGGAGACCGTGGGGGTACCGGGTCATCCTGAGACCGGCGAAGTCGGCCCTGATCAACCTGGCTTGGGCCAGCGTGATGCGTCGAGTGGCGACCAGGCGTCGCACGGCGTGAAGGAACTCGACGTCGATCAGGTGAGGGGCGTGCAGATGCAGGTCTGACAGGCGTGAGGCGAGGGCCGGTACCGGTGGCTCTTCGATCAGCAGCGTGACGATTGCCGACGTGTCGACGACGACCACCGCTCTACCGGTCTCGACCCGAACGGACTGCCGCCACGATCTCTTCGCGAGACACGCCGCCGCCGCTGGCTCGTTCCGACGCCCGCCTGAAGATCGCCGCGTTCGTCGACCGGGCAGCAACGTCCTCAACCTGTTCGAGCACGTAGTCGGACAGCGACTTGCCGGCTGCGGCCGCCGCCGTTCGCAGCGCCCGGTGCACGTCGTCCGGGACGTTGCGGATCTGGATCGTCTTCGCCACGGCCGCCAGGTTACACCCATCATGCATGCAACACATGCCGTTTGGGTGTCAGGGTGTCACGTCGCCGCTGACGAGCAGCACGTTCTTCGCCGTGTCGACCACCAGCCAGGCTCGGGCATCGTCGGACAAGGCACAGGTGAAGGGGTAGGTCATGGCGAGGAGGTCGAGCAGATCCCCGATGGAGCCATGGACGACGCCATGAGGCTCCCCACTGTCGTCCAGGGCGACGAGATCGGCCGCCTGCCGACATACCCGCCCGAGCAACTCGGCCAGCACCGTGTCCCGCTTCGAGTACGCGATCCGACGTGTCGTCGCCGAGCCCGACCTCCACGACCGACCGGGTCCGAACATGGCCGTGAAGCGGTCCACCACGGCGCCGGCGCCGTCCGCGCCGAGCACCTTGAGCTCTTCGATCTCGGTGGCCCGGTGGACAACTTCCGCCCAGAGGTCGTATCCGTCCGCGGCACGACGCCCATCATGCCGGGTGCCCACGTGGGCGCGCGGGTGTAGATCAGGGTGGGAGACTTGGCGGTGCGCCTCGCGGGCTGCGGCTGTACCTACGCGGCACCGGTTGGGCCGGCAACACCTCGATCAGCCACGCTCGCTTCGTCATCGTGGTGTCGACGGTCGAGAGCGGTTGTTGCGGCGAGGTCCCGGGCGTAGGCGGCGCGATTCTCGAGATCGGCGAGCACGCGGGGGTTGCTCGTCATGTTGGCGAGATGGTCGACGAGTACTTGGTGGGCGTATTGGTTGGGGGTAGCTCGTTCAAGATGAGCGACCGACTCGAGGACCGCCTGTTGCCGAGCTGTCAGACGAATGAGGAGCTGATGCTCCCTCGGCTCTTGAGCTTTCGGCTTCGGCATCGCGGCTCCTCTGAAAACCGTATCTTGATACGGTATTCAGAGGAGGTGGCCGGCATGAGAAGAGGCAGGCATGAGAAGATGGTGGCATTGGAAGCGCGAACGGACGCTCGTGAGTAGCCGGGCCGAGACCGTCGGGTTGGCTGACGTCCTTGCGCAGGCGCCTGGGAAATGGGTAGCCGTCGACCGAAACACCAACGAGGCGAGGCTGATCGCTGATTCGCCCTACGAGCTGGCAGCAGAGATTCGCCGACGAGGGCTCACGAACGTGGCCGTCGTGCGCGCTCCCGACCCGTCGGAGCCGGAGCTCGTCGGTCTCGGATAGACCGGCGTGGCTCTGCCGCCCTTCCCGTGGCTGTACCAGTTTCAAGAGGACGGGCCTCGTCTCGGTACCACCGTTCTACGTCCGATCGTCCCGATCACGCTGGTAGCCAACGAGGTGGCTCCCACTTCGCTGTCTCTCGTCGACTCCGGGTGCGAGCACGTACTCGCCGCCCCTTGGTTGGCCAGCGCCATTGGCGTGGACCCTTCGCAGGGCCACCGTTCGCTTGTCCTGGGCATCGGCGGGGAGAACGTCTCGGTATTGCGTACCCCGGCTCCTGACGATGTGAAGTTCCCCTACCCGGGGGACTCGGGGCGGAGGGTGGGGAAGAGGATGACGTCCCGGATGTTGGGGGCGTCGGCCAGGAGCATGACCAGGCGGTCGATGCCTATGCCGAGGCCGGCGGTGGGGGGCAGGCCGTACTCGAGGGCCCGGATGTAGTCCTCGTCGACGTCCATGGCCTCGTCGTCGCCCGCCTCCTTGTCGGCGGCCTGGGCCTCGAAGCGGGCCCGCTGGTCGACCGGGTCGGTGAGCTCGCTGAAGGCGTTGCCCAGCTCCCGGCCGGCGACGATGGGCTCGAACCGCTCGACGTAGCCGGCCTTGGCCCGGTGGGGCCGGGCCAGGGGGGAAACCTCCTGGGGGTAGTCGCAGACGAAGACCGGGCCCCACATCGCCGACTCGGTGGTCTTCTCGTAGATCTCCAGGACGAGCTTCCCGGGGCCCCAGGACGGCTTGTGGCTCACCCTGAGCTTGGACGCGATGGCCCGGAGCTCGTCGACCGGCATGGCCACGTCGACGTCGACCCCGGCGTGCTCGGCGATGAGCTCGACCATGGTGGCCCGCCGCCACGGTGGGGTGAGATCGAGATCGCGGCCGCCGTAGGTGAGACTGGTGGTGCCGTGGATCTGGAGGGCCAGCGACGACACGAGCTCCTCGGTGAGGGCCATGGCGTCGGTGTAGTCGGCGTAGGCCCAGTACAGCTCGAGCATGGTGAACTCGGGGTTGTGCCGGGGTGAGAGACCCTCGTTGCGGAAGACCCGGCCGATCTCGAAGACCCGCTCGATCCCCCCCGCCACCAGCCGCTTGAGGTACAGCTCGGGGGCGATGCGGAGGAACAGGTCCATCCCGAGGGCGTTGTGGTGGGTGACGAACGGCTTGGCCGTGGCCCCGCCCTGGATGGGATGGAGCAGCGGGGTCTCCACCTCCAGGAAGCCCCGCTCTTCCAGGAACCGCCGGGTGAGGCTGATGACCCGGCTACGGAGGAGGAAGGTGGCCTTGGCCTCCTCGTTGACCCACAGGTCGACGTAGCGCTGGCGGTAGCGGGTGTCGACGTCGGTCAGGCCGTGCCACTTGTCGGGGAACTGGCGGCGGGCCTCGGCCAGGACGCACCACTCGTCGACGCGCACCGACAGCTCGCCCCGCCGGGTCTTCATCACCGTGCCGGTGACGCCCAGCCAGTCGCCGAGCGAGAGGGCGGTGAAGCCGTCGAAGTCCGGGGTCGAATCGGTGCGGGCGAACAGCTGGATGCGGGCGGTGGGGTCGACCAGGGTGGCGAACGCGGCCTTGCCCTGGACCCGGCGCAGCAGCATGCGTCCGGCCACGGAGACGGTGTCGGGGGTCTCGGTGCCGTCGGCCAGGCCGGCGTACCGCTCGTGCAGCTCGGCGGCGGTGGCGGTGCGGTCGAAACGGTAGGACGGAACAGCGGTCACGGTGCGTTCATAGCGTGGATCATGCGCAGACCCTCGAGGGTGAGCCACGGCTCGTGGTGCTGGATGGTCTCGGTCAGGGGGGTGACCAGCTCGGCCAGGCCACCGGTGGAGACCACCGTGCACCGGCCCAGCTCGGCCTCGAAGCGCCGGACCAGGCCGTCGACGGCGGCGGCGAAGCCGTAGAGGACGCCGGACTGGACCGATTCCGCAGTCGTCTTGCCGATGACCCGGCGGGGCTTGGCCAGCTCCACCCACG
>JALYYN010000194.1 GCA_030946525.1 Actinomycetota bacterium
ACAGCCTCCATCCGGGAGGGCACTGGCAACGGGCGCCCGGCGACGACCGAGTCGATGCCGCTCTGCTGCTGCCGGCCATCCGAGGTGCCCTGCCTGCCGGCGACCCCCGTAGCCTGGCCACCCTCGAAGCGGTGAAGGCGGAGCTCGGGCAATCCGGCTACGTCTACCGGTTTCGTCACGACCAGCGGCCTTTGGAGGACGCCGAGGGTGCCTTCGTGCTGTGCGGTTTCCTCATGGCGCTGGCCACCCATCAGCAGGGGAGAACGGCCGAAGCGGTGGGCTGGTTCGAGCGGAACCGCGCCGCTTGCGGGCCGCCGGGGATCTTCACCGAGGAGTTCGACGTCCACCAGCACCAGCAGCGGGGCAACCTCCCCCAGGCGTTCGTCCATGGCCTCATGTTCGAGGCCGCGGTCCGGCTGGCCCGTCCCTGGGACGCCCCCGCGATCCAAGGTTCGGAAAGGAACTGACATGGCACAGACTGTGATGATCACCGGCGCCAGCGCGGGTATCGCCCGCGCCACCGCCCAGCTCTACGGGGCCAGGGGCGACCGGGTGGGCCTACTGGCCCGGGGCCGGGCCGGACTCGACGGTGCCGCCAAGGACGTGGAGAATGCCGGCGGCACGGCCTTCCCGGTCTGCGCCGATGTGGCCGACTACGACCAGGTCGACAAGGCCGCCCGGGCCGTCGAAGACGCCCTGGGGCCCATCGACGTGTGGATCAACGTGGCGTTCACGTCGGTGTTCGCCCCCTTCTGGGAGATCACCCCCGAGGAGTTCAAGCGGGTCACCGAAGTCGCCTATCTTGGCTACGTCCACGGCACGCGTGTCGCCCTCGACCTCATGAGACCTCGCGACCACGGCACCATCGTGCAGGTCGGTTCGACCCTGGCGCTGCGCAGCATCCCGCTGCAGAGCGCCTACTGCGGCGCCAAGCACGCCATCAACGGCTTCACGTCTTCGCTGCGCACCGAGCTCATCCACGAGGGCAGCAACGTGCGGGTGACCGTCGTGCAGATGCCGGCGGTCAACACCCCACAGTTCTCCTGGGTGCTGTCGCGCCTGCCGAACCATCCTCAGCCGGTGCCTCCCATCTACCAACCCGAGGTGGCGGCGCGGGGCGTGGCCTACGCCGCCGACCATCCCGCGCGCAAGCAGTACTGGGTGGGCGCCAGCACGGCGGCGACCATCGTGGCCAACAAGTTCGCTGCCCCGCTGCTGGACCGCTACCTGGCCCGGACCGGCTTCCAGTCCCAGCAGACCGACGAGAAGGTCGGCCCCGACCGTCCCCACAACCTGTGGCATCCCGTGGACGGCGACGACGGCACCGACCACGGGGCCCACGGGGCGTTCGACAACCGGGCCCATCAAACCAGCCCGCAACTCTGGGTCTCCCACCACGCCCGGTCCGTGACGGCGGCGGTCGGTATCACCGCCGGCACTGTGGGCGTCGTGGCCGGCAAGCGCCTCGCTCGTCGTTGAGATCACCGACACAGTGGTGATCGGCGGCTCACGGCTCAGCAAAGTCCGCGGCGTCCTGGGAGTGGCTCAGCTGCTCGTACCGGGGCTGGCGGCCCGCGTCGGGGCGGGCAAACGGCTCGATCCCCGGGCCAGGCGTGTGGTCCGTGTCCTCGGGGCCCGCCAGCTCGCTCAGTCGCTGACGACGGGTTTCCAACCGACGACCGCGGTGCTGGCGCTGGGCGCCGAGGTCGACGCCGCACACGGCCTCAGCATTGCCGCGTTGGGTTTGTTCGACCGGCGCCTGCGCCGTCTGGCATGGGGCGATGCCCTCCTGGCGGCCGGCTTCATGACCGCAGGAGTGGTGGCGGCGCGGGGCGCCCACGGTCGTGTTGCGCCGGAGGGCCTGGCCGGGTGGCGCGATCGCTGTGCCCGCCGTGTGGCCCACTGGTCGGTGCCAGGGCCTCTGCGAGAAGGCTGGTAGAGGTCATCGAACCGGGTGCCGAGGGCGAGGAGGCCACGGGGGACCGGCACGCCGCGGGAGCGCAGACGGCACTCGTCGCCCTGGCGTCCAATGCGGCGATTGCCATCGCCAAGCTGGGCGCCTTTGTGCTGACCGGCTCGGCCTCCATGCTGGCGGAGACCGTTCACTCCGCAGCCGACACGGCAAACGAGGGCCTGCTTCTGCTGGGGAACCGCCGTGGCGGCCAGGAGGCCGATCGGGTCCATCCGTTCGGCTATGCCCGGTTGCGGTATTTCTGGGCATTTGTCGTGTCGGTCGTGCTGTTCACCGTGGGCGGAGTGGTCTCGCTTCTGGAGGGCGTCGACAAGCTTCGCCACCCGCACCCGGCGGGTGGTCTCTGGTGGGCGGTCGCAGTGCTCGTTGCCGGCATGGTCCTCGAGTCGGTCTCGTTCGTCAACGCCATACGAAAGTCGAACCCGCTTCGGGCCCAGCGGTCATGGCCCCGATTCGTGGCCGAGGCGAGACAGCCGGAACTTCCGGTCGTGTTGCTCGAGGACTTCGCTGCGCTCATCGGGCTTTCGGCTGCCCTGGTGGGCGTCGTGGCGGCCCGGATGACGGGACGACCGGAGTGGGACGCTGCCGGCAGCGTGGTGATCGGGGTCCTCCTGATGGTGGTCGCCCTCGTTCTCGGCCGGGAGATGAAGGGCATGCTGGTCGGTGAGTCCGCTCCGGACGCCACCGTCGCTCTCATCCGCCGCTCGATTGGCGAATGTCGAGGTGTCGTGGCCGTGCGTGACCTGCGGACCGAGCAACTCGGCCCCGACACGCTCCTGCTCGGTGCCACGGTCATCGTGGCTTCCCAGCTGTCCGTGCCCGAGGTGATCGCAACGCTCGACCGGGCCAGGCGACGCCTCCAGGAATCGTTGCCCGAGGCCCGTTTCGTCTTTCTCGAGCCGTGCCTGCCTTCCGAGCCATGAGGGCGGGGTGATGCAAGGATACGGCGTGCACTTGCGTCTGAGCTCGCTGACCGAGCGGCTGCGGGCGAGCCTGTTCTTCGTCCCGATGACCGCGGTGGTGAGCGCCGTCGTCCTCGGCACACTGGGGCTGGCGCTCGACCGCTGGATCGGCCCGAGTGGCGCCAACCTTCCCCTCGGGCTCACGTCCACGGTGGAGAGCGCCCGCACGCTGTTGAGCACCATTGCCGGCGCCACCATCACCTTCGCGGGCATCGCCTTCTCCATCTCGCTGCTCATCATCCAACTGGCGTCGAGCCAGTACTCACCGAGGGTGGTGCACACGCTGTTCCGCGACCCGTTCAACAAGCGGGTGATGGCGTTGGTGGTGGGTACGTTCACCTACTGCGTGATCGTTCTGCGATCCGTGCGGTCGGCGCTGGACAAGGGCGGGGACCCGGTGATCCCCAATCTTTCGGTAGCGGTGGCGGTCGTCCTCGGCATAACAACGATCCTGGCCATCGTCGCCTTCATCAACCGCAGCGCCCATGCGATGGACATCAGCGAGATCCTCGAACGGGTCCGACGCGAGTCCGTCGCCCACGCCCGACGCCACTGGTCGGTCACCGAGCCGGGCGTTTCGTCGGATGAGCCGGTGGAGGAGCTGGGCCGACCGGGGTGCGTGGTGCGGTTCGCCCGTAGCGGCTGGGTGCAGCAATTCGATGCTGAGGCTCTCCTTCGATGCGTCCCCGATCACGGCCTCATGCAGCTGGAGACCTACCCCGGGCGTTACGCGATCGAAGGAGCGGCTCTGTGTTCCATCTCGCCAGCGCCGGCCGATGCCGACAAGGCGCGGCGGGAGATCTGCGCGGCGGTGACGGTCGGTGGCACGCGCACGATGCAGCAGGACAGCTCGTATGGCTTGCGCCAACTGGCCGATGTCGCCCTCAAGGCGCTGTCGCCGGGGATCAACGACCCCACGACCGCCCAGGATTCCATCTTCCACGCCGCCGCAGTCCTGGCCGAGTTCCTCCGGCGCGACCCGCCATCGAGGCTGCGGGCCGGTGACAATGGGCGGCGGCTGGTGATAGCCCATCAACCCACCCTCGACGACCTCGTTCGGTTGACCTTCGACGAGACGCGCCGCTCCGCAGTTGGGCAACCGACTGTCTGTGTGTACCTGGTGGAGGCCCTCGACCTGCTGCGGGAGACGGTCGTAGAGGCCGGTATCGAGGGCCGACATGGCGCGTTGGAGGAGCAGGCCCGCCTGGTGGTGTCGGGCTGCGAGGCGGCCGACCTGCTTCCTGCGGACCTGGCGGTGGTCCGGTCGGCCTAC
>JALYYN010000195.1 GCA_030946525.1 Actinomycetota bacterium
GCCCGACGGTGCGGACAACCGACGCGGTCCCGGTGCCGAGGTCCCATGTCCGCACGGTGCCGTCGATGCCGGACGAGTAGGCGTGGCGCCCGTCGGCGTCGATGGCCACGTCGAGCACCTCGCCGTCGTGGCCGCGCAGCACGGCGGGGGCGCCGCCGTCCGGCGCCCAGACCAGCACGGTGGCGTCGAGGCCGCCGGTGACCATCGTGCCGTCGGCCGCCACCGCCAGCGCCCGCACGTCGGCGGTGTGGCCGGTCAGCACGGTCGACGGGTCGACGTCGGCGGCCAACGCGCTGGCCAGGGCGCTGGAGGACTCGACAGTGTGCGCCAGGCGGTCCCCACCCAGGGCCAGCAGCGCGGCCAGGGGCTGGTCGTTGCGCCCGAGGGAGGTCACCGACTCGGCTGCCATGCGGCGGGAGGTGGCCAGGCGGGTCGCCGCCTCTGCCCGGCCGGTCTCCCGATCGGCCCGGTGGAGGTTGACGAAGGCGACGGAAGCGGCGACCAGGGCCACCGCGGCCAGCACGGCGAGGACAGCGGTCACGGCCCGCCGCGCCTTGGCCTGGCGGGCGTCGCGGGCGCGGCCGGCGGCGAGGAACCCGCGCTCGAGGTCGTTCAGGCTGCCCAGGTCGCGGTCGTCCCAGGCCGACAGGCGGCCGCCGCGGTACAACAAACTGTCGTCCCGGCCGCCCTGGTCCCAGTCGACGGCCGCCTCGGTCAGTCGCCGCTCGGCGCGCAGCTGCTCCCGGCGCTCCCCGATCCAGCCCCGCAGCTCCGGCCAGCCCCGGATGAGCGCCTCGTGGGTGATGTCGACGACGCTGCCACCCGACGCCTCGTCGCGGCCGAACGTCACCAGGCGCTCCCGGGCCAGGGCCTCGACCACCCGCTCGACGTTCGCCCGTTCCTCACCGTGGCTGAGCAGCTCGTCGAAGGTGGCCCGCCGGCGGGTGTCCTCGGCGCCCTCACCGGGCTGGACGAGTCGGAGCAGCGCCCGCCGGGCGATCTCCTGCTGCTCGGGCGGGAGCCCCTCGTACACGGCGTTGGCCCGCTTGGCGAGGGCGCCTTCGAGGCGCCCGGCGGCCACGTAGGCCTCCAGGGTGAGCATCCGGCCCCGGCGCCGCTGCCAGAGCTCGAGGAGCACGTGCTGCAGGAGCGGGAGGCCCCCCGGGTGGGCGCCCACGTCGGCGAGAATGGTGTCGAGCAGACCCGCTTCCAGCTCGACCCCCAGCCGCCGCGCCGGCTCCACGATGGCCCGGCACAGGCCGTCACGGGTGAGCGGGCCGACGAGATACTGCTCGGACGCCACCAGCGAGCGCAGCTCCGGGTACGGGGCGCAGCGGTGGTAGAAGTCGGCCCGCATGCCCACGATCACCACCACCCGACCGCCCGGGATGGTGGCGGCGTAGAGCAGGTTGTCCAGGAACGCCCGCCGTTCGGCTTCGTCGTCGCAGAGAGTGAACAGCTCCTCGAACTGGTCGGCGATCAGTACCAGGCGTCGCTCGGGCGGGCTGTCGGCGAGGCCGGCGGTCGCGGCCAGGTCGAGGCTGCGCTGGTCGGCCTGCAGATCGCGCAGGGTGCCCTGCATCGACTCCTGCGGGAACGCCCGGTTGAGCTGCGCGGCCAGGGCGGTGAGCGGCCGCACCCCCGGCGTGAAGACCCGCACCGCCCACGCGTCGCTCCCCGGCAGCCGGCCCGACCGCAGGGCCCGGACCACGCCGGCGCGGACGAGCGAGCTCTTGCCGCTGCCAGATGCGCCCATGACGGCGGCGAAGCGGCTCCCCTTGAGCATCTGCAGCACCCGGGCGGTGTCGTCCTCCCGCCCGTAGAAGAACTCGGCGTGGTCCTCCTCGAAGCTCAGGAGTCCCCGATAGGGCGACGCGCCCGGCTCGCCGTCGGCATCGCCCTCGTCCTCGCCGCCGGCCGGCGCCCGGGCCGCGCCGGTCACCGCCGACACCAGGTCCTGGAACGCGTCGGGGTCGGCGATGCCGTCGCGGAGGTCGACCCACGTGCGGGTGCGCAGGAACGCCAGCCTCGGGTCGGTCATCTCCGGCGCGCCGGGAAGGAGCACGAGGAAGAGCCGGAAGTCGTGGTCCTTGGCCGCCCGGTCGTGGGCGACCGCCAGCTCCTCGCGGGCCCAGTCGCCGAGGCCGGCCGGGCCGACCATCACCGCGCACGTCGACGACGACGCCAGGCCCTCGACGATCTCGTCCTGCCACGACCGACCGGGCGTCAGGACCCACTTGTCGAGCCAGGGTTCGATGCGCTCCCGCCGCAGGGACTCGGCGAGGCGATGGACGGCGTCCTGATCGGCCCTGTTGTAGGACAGGAAGACGTCGAAGTGCCGATCCACCGGGGAAGTATGCACGGACCCCGGAAGAACGTCTATCGGGACGATAGGCTCCCGGGGTGGTACCCGCGGCAGCCGCCGGCCGCCGGAAGCGGCGTGGTGGCCGGTTGCGCCGGGCCGCCGAGCACGCCGGTGCGTTCATCGCCGTCGCCGCGCTCGTCGCAGTGGTACTGGGCATCGTCGGGTTCCGCGCCTACGTCCCTGGTCGACGCTTCACCGAGTACCTGTACCGGTCGTTGCAGCTCTTCGTCATCTACGTGGATCCGACGGGGGCACGGGACCCGTCGCGAGTCCCGGCCGCCCTCGACGTGGCCCGGTTCCTGGCGCCGGCGACCGCCGCCGCCGCCAGCATCCGCGCCGTGCTCGCCCTCTTCGGCCAGCGGGCCACCGAGGCCTGGGTCCGCTCGTTCGTGCGGGAGCACGTGGTCGTGTGCGGCCTGGGCCCGCTGGGGGCGCGGCTGGCCATGGCGTTCCGCGACGCCGGGCACCGCGTCGTGGCCATCGAGGCCGACGGCAGCAGCGCCGCCGTCCACGACTGCCGGTCGGAGGGTGTCGTCGTCCTGGTCGGCGACGTCACCGACCACGACCTCCTGGGCAAGGCCGGGGTGGCATCGGCGCGCTATCTCGTCGTGACGTCGGACGACGACACCACGAACGCGGACACCGCCCTCGCGGCGCGGCGCGCCGTCGCCCACCGCCGCCGGCCGCTGCCGTGCTTCGTGCACGTCGGTCACCCGGGCCTGTCCCGCCTACTGGTCGAGTCCGCGCTGGCAGCCGGCGGCGACGGGCCCCTCCGGCTCGAGTTCTTCGACGCCTGGGAGAGCGCCCCATCGATGGTGCTCGACGAGTTCCCGCCGGGGGCGGGCCTACTCGTCGTGGGCACCGGGCGCCTGGCGCTCGCCCTGGTGGTGCACGCGGCGCGGCGCTGGGCCGGGGAGCCGTCGGCGGGGGGCCGACGGCTCCCGCTCTCGCTCGTGGGCCCCGACGCCGGCGAGATCGGCGCCGACCTGTGCCGTCGATACCCGAGGCTCGACGAAGTCTGTGACCTCCGGGCCCGCGACGTCCGCATCGACTCGGCCGACTTCGACCGGGCCGCCATTGCCGCCGGCGCCGCGCCGGCCAGCGTCTACGTCGCGGTGGAGGAGGACGCGTCGGGACTCCAGGCGGCCTTGACGCTGGCGAGGGTGCTGCCCGGGACACGGGTCGTCGTCCTGAGCACGGAGCGGTCGGGCCTGGCGACCCTGGTGAGCGGCCTGCGGCCGGCATCGTCGCCCATCGCCCTGTTCGACGTGCTGGAGCGGACGTGCCGGCCGGAGATCCTCCTGAACGGCACGATCGAACTGCTGGCCGGCGCCATCCATCGGCGCTACGTCCGGGACCAGCTGGCGGCCGGGCGGACCGCCTCCGACAGCCCGTCGTTGCGAGACTGGGACGAGCTGCCCGACTCCACCAAGGAGGCGAACCGGGCGCAGGCCGCCGACGTCGGGACCAAGCTGGCCTCGATCGGTTGCCGCATCCGGCCCTGGACCGACTGGACGGGCGAAGGGTTGACGTTCGCGCCCGGGGAGATCGAGCGCATGGCCGAGCTGGAGCACGAAAGGTGGTGCCGGGAGCGGGCCGCGAGCGGGTGGACGTTCGGCCCGACGAGGGACGACCGGCGCAGGTCGAGCCCCTACCTCGTGCCGTGGGCCGAGCTGGCCGGGGACGTGCAGGACTACGACCGCGCCGCGGTACGCGCCCTGCCCGAGCTGCTGACCCACGCCGGCTTCGAGATCGTCCGGGGGCCGGCCCCCGGACCGGGCGCGGCCGGGTGACCATCGCCCAGCAGCCCATCGACTTCCCTCTCGGCGGGTCGGCGTGGGCGATCGACGTGCCTGCCGATGCGGGTGGCGACGACCTGCTCGCGGCCCTGGCGTTGCCGACGCCTCGCTCCACCGTCGTCGTGAACGGCACCGCGGCCGGCATCGGCCCGGAGTTGGGCGAGCGGCTCGCGGCCGCCTTCGGCGACGGCGGGCTCGCCGGGGCGGCGCGGCGCGGCGGCCTGACTACCGTGACCGGGGGGACCGACGCCGGGATCTTCTCGATCCTCGGCCGGGCCATGGCCGGCTGCCCTGCGCCCATGGTCGGGGTCGCTCCCCGCGGCTTGGTGACGTGGCCGGGCCGGGTCGTACCCGGGCCGGTACCGGCCTCCTGCGGGGACCGTGTCGGCCTCGAACCCCATCACTCCCACTTCGTGCTGGTAGCGGGGACCCGATGGGGGGAGGAGACAGCCGTGCTCCTGGCGCTGGCGAGGGCGCTCGGGGCGCTGGCACCGTCGGTGGCGGTGGTCTGCGGCGGAGGGCCGGTGACCCAGAAGGAGGCGCTTGGTCATGTACGCGACGGTCGCCGCGTCGTCGTGCTGGTCGGGTCCGGGCGCTTCGCCGACGAGCTGGCCGCCGCGGCCGGCGCGCGGGCAAGCGACGATCCCGGCATCGCCGAGATCGTCGCCTCCGGCCTGCTGACGCTCTGCCCCCTCCGCTCCGGCGCCCAGGCACTCGTCGACTCGGTCATGGCCGCCCTGGACCGGTGATCAGGCCCGCTCGGCGAGGCAGGCATAGAGCGCCTCGACCAGCCGGGCGGCGCGCCGGTCCGAGCCCAGCGAGGCGGTGAGCTGGTTCATCACGTACCCGAAGCCGACGGCGTGCGACCGGTCGGCGAAGGCCACCGAGCCTCCGGCCCCGTCGTGCCCGAACCCGCCGGGGGCGTGGAGCACGGCATCGGACGACAGTGAGAAGCCGAGGCCGAAGGACGTCGGAACGGCGAGGAC
>JALYYN010000215.1 GCA_030946525.1 Actinomycetota bacterium
GTTCATGATCGACTTCGGGGACGGGGTCTTGCCACAGCTGCGGCTCCGGTGGAACCAACGAGCCGACATAGCGTGAGATGGGCCCCATGTCGCGGTGCGTCAGCTTGAACCATGCCTTGGCGAACGCTTCTGCGAGCTGGTCGGGGTTCTCGTGAAAGCGCTTGGCAATAGGCGCATAGATCGGGTCCATCTTCAACGCCAGGTCGGTCGTCAGCATCATGGGGGCGTGCCTCTTCGACGGATCATGGGCGTCGGGCACAGTGCCCTGCGCCGAGGGATCTTTGGGAGTCCACTGCTTCGCACCGGCGGGGCTCGTCGTCAGCTCCCAGTCGTACTTGAACAAGTTGTCGAGGTACCCGTTGTCCCATTTCGTCGGCTCGTTGGTCCACGCGCCCTCGAGCCCGCTGGTGATCGTGTCGTCGCCCTTGCCGGTGCCAAAGCTGTTGGGCCAACCAAGGCCTTGGTGCTCAACCGGGCAACCCTCGGGCTCAGCACCGACGAGGTCGGGGTCGCCGCCGCCATGGCACTTGCCGAAGGTGTGGCCGCCGACGATGAGGGCGAGGGTCTCCTCGTCGTTCATCGCCATGCGGGCGAAGGTCTCCCGGATGTCCCGGGCGGAGGCAACCGGATCGGGATTGCCGTTCGGGCCCTCCGGGTTCACGTAGATCAGGCCCATCTGCACGGCGCCGAAAGGACCGGTGAGCTCCCGGTCGCCGCTGTAGCGCTCGTCCCCCAGCCAGGTGTCCTCGGGACCCCAGAAGATCTCCTCGGGCTCCCAGATGTCCTCCCGCCCGCCGCCGAAGCCGAAGGTCTCCAGCCCCATCGACTCCAGGGCACAGGTGCCGGCGAAGATGATGAGATCTCCCCAGGAGAGCTTGCGGCCGTACTTCCGCTTGATCGGCCAGAGGAGCCGGCGCGCCTTGTCGAGGTTGGCGTTGTCAGGCCAACTGTTGAGGGGGGCGAAGCGCTGCGCGCCGTGGCCACCACCGCCCCGGCCGTCGGCGATGCGGTAGGTACCCGCGCTGTGCCACGCCATCCGGATGAAAAGCCCCCCGTAGTGGCCGTAGTCGGCCGGCCACCAGTCCTGCGAGGTCGTCATCACCTCGAAGATGTCCTGCCTCAGCGCGTCGAGGTCGAGCGTGTTGAACTCGTCCGCGTAGTTGAAGTCCTGGCCCATCGGGTTCGCCCGCGGTGAGTGCTGGTGGAGCACCTGCAGATCCGGTTGGTTCGGCCACCAGTCCCGGTTCGTCCGGGGCCGCGTCGGGCTCGGAGTCGGGTTCGGGATGGCCGGGTTTTCGCTTTCGCTTCCTCTGTCAGACACGTCGGTCCGTCTCCTGTCTCGCTGTTTCGGTGATGACTGCTTGCTTTGACGATGGTTGTGCCGGCCTGTCCGAGGTCAGCCGTCGGACGGAACGGGCGTCGCCGCGACGCACTCGGGACACCGGCCCCAGTAGACGACCTCGGCTTCGTCGATCTCGTAGCCCGAGTCGTCGGCGGCCGTCAGGCACGGAGTCTCCCCGACCGCACAGTCGACGTCGAGCATCCGGCGGCAGTTCCGGCAGATCAGGTGGTGGTGATTGTCCCCGACCCGGCTCTCGTAGCGAGCCGGGGACGCCGCCGGCTGTATGCGCCGCAGGAGGCCCTTCTCGGTCAGGGCCCCGAGGGAGTCGTACACCGCCTGATGCGAGATGGCGCCGATCTCGGCTCGGACGACCTTGTCGATGTCGTCCGCGGTGCTGTGCGGTCGGTCCGACACCGCCCGGAGCACAGCCAGACGCTGGGCCGTGACATGCAGGCCGTGCCGGCGGAGCAGGCCAGCAGCCTCAACCGACGACTCCGTGGGCATGTCCCTGTTCTAGCCCCATTCTGGAGTACCTCCAAATCTGGGCCAGGGCGTGATCGCTCGGGCAGTCCCGCCACGGCGCCCCAGCCGCCTCTCTGAGCGACCGCGAGATCACCAAATCGCCAACGCCGCCGGCCTCGTTCGCCAGTCGCGTTGGACTGCACTGGCCCGCAAGCGCTGTCCGTGCAGTGTTCAGCTCAGGACGGCGTTGCCGTGCGGTCGATCACGTCGTACAGGGCGTCGACGTCGATATCCCCGAACTCGGTCGCGAGCACGTCACCCGGCCCGCATACCTCCCACGCGTCGATGGCGCCATTGGAAGGCCGGGCCACCTCGATCCGCCGCGCATCCGGGTCGACGAACACCAGCAAGCGCAACGACGTGGCCTCCGCGTACGCGACAGCCTTCTCGCGCCGGTCGACCGCGGCGGTCGACGGCGACAGCACCTCCACGACCAGTGCGGGATCGGTCTCGTACAAGCGGCGAGGTGCCGGGCCGCAGGCCACCATGACGTCGGGGTAGTAGGCATTGCCGCTCCGTGTCCGGACGAGCCGGTTGGAGGTGAACGGCCGGCATCTCTTGTTCCGGGCTTGGGCGGCCAGCAGCTCGTAGACGAGTCCCGCCGCCAGGTCGTGGCGCTCGGAACCCCCCGCCATCGCGTAGACGCGCCCCCCGACCAGGTCGTGACGACGCTCGCTCCGTGCCTCGCCCTGCAGGAACTCCTCGAACGAAGGCATCGCGATCGCCTCCGTCATGACGACGATCGTAAACCAGCGACTGCCGTACGACCCTTGGTAGTGGTCATCCGGGCCGCACCCAACGTCAATGGGCGGGGACGGCAAGAGGGGCGCTGGACGCACCCCCTCTCACCTGCTCTTTTGTGTGGTCGGGCTGGGGAGATTCGAATTCCCGACCTCTTGACCCCCAGTCGCAGTCCGACCACTTTACGTGGTCACTCTTCGTACCGCTCATGCCGTCTGACCTGCGGGTTTACGCCGATGCGTGCCGGTTCGTGACGCTCCGTGCTGGCCTGTCGTGCGGATTTTGCATACATCCTCCATACTTCGCGGCGCAACCGCTCGACCACGGTGTACAAGACCCTGAGGTCGACGTCGCCGAAGCCGGCGCCCAGGACGACCTCAAGCTGTACGGCTGCGGCGTCAGCGGAGCTGGGCTTGCCCGAGGTGTCATCCCTGGGGTCGCGGGGAAGTGTCGACGCCCCTGACGGGTCCCCTGACCGCCAGCCGGCGTAGGGGGCACCTCGCCAGAGTTCGACGGTCGGCCTTCTGGGATGCGGCGGTCCCTGATGCTATCGTTGGATATCACGGGGGTGCAGACATGCCGGACATCCTGATTCGAGACGTGCCTGACGATGTCGTCGCCGCCATCGACGCGAAGGCGCAGCGGGCCGGGCTCTCCCGGACCGAGTACCTGCGCCGAACCTTGTCCCGCGAGCGCGCCGAGGACACAGCCGGGGTAACTGTCGACGACCTGGCCCGCTTCGCCGAGACCTTCGCCGACCTCGACGACCCGGAGGTGATGGGCCAAGCGTGGCGGTGACAGGCTGGCTGATCGACAAGTCGGCGCTCGTCCGCCTCAGCCACAGCGCCGACGCCGAGGAGTGGGCGTCAAGGATCCATCGTGGCCTGGTGAGGATCACGACCCTGACTCGTCTCGAGGTCGGATTCTCGGCCCGCTCGGCCGACGAGCTTCGTGCCGGCGTCGGACGGGCACCGCTGGCGGCCATGCCGATCGAGTACATGACGCCCTCGATCGAGGACCGCGCAGTGACCGTCCAGGCGGCCCTGGCCGACCGGGGTCAACACCGGGCGCCGTCGATTCCCGATCTGCTGAATGCTGCGACTGCGGAGTTCGCAAAACTGACGGTCCTTCACCTCGACCACGACTACGAGTTGATCGCCGACGTCACAGGCCAGGCGGTCGAGCGCCTCCGGCTGAAATGACGTCACAAGGGCGGGCGCTCGCTGATCATCCCCGAAAGACGTCCCCCGGACCCGGCGGTAGGTGGCGCAAGCAGCGCCTAGCCCGGGCCGGGATTATGGGCGCCGATGCCATTCAGGAAGTGCGGGGCTTGGGCCTTCGAGATCCGGATTGCGCCCAGGCTATGGCCTGATCTGGAACCTGACCGGTCCCTCGGGCGCAGCGGCGAGCTCGTCCAGGAGGCCGCTCAACTCGGTCCACGGAACGGGGCGTCGGCTGGTATTGCCGACCGGACGACTCGCTGTTGTGCAGAGAGGCGGATACACCGAGATGCCTTCGTCCAAAGCGGTGGCCGCAGTCTCCTGCTCCCAACCGTCCCATCGCACGTCAGCGTAGAACGCGTCGAACCGGTCGGTCATCGACCAGTGAACGAAGTCGGTGTATCCGAATCCGATCGATTGCCACTGCAGAGTATCGGCGCCCCAGTAGTTGATCTCGCCGACTTCGCCGGGCAGCCCGCCTCCGTTGATTGCGAACCGTCCACCAGAGCACATCAAACGCGACGAGTAACAGTGGGGGCGGAGGAGTTGGCGTTCCATCCAACCCGTTCATCCCGGCGAGATCTGGAAGGCCGGACCCTCCGCCGCCGAGAAGCCGTGGCCACCCGTGCCCGATCGTGACGCCGCCCGTCTTCAGCGCCAGCGCTCCGAGGGTCGACCCAGCGGTCACCTGAAGGCGGTAGAGACAGCGTTCTCCAGCGGCGCGGTCAACCGACAAGACCCGGGCGGACGCGCAATCGAGCACGGCGTCCGCGAGGGCCGGCCAGGCGGGGGGCTCGACGTCGGCAAGTTCCCTGACCGGCCGCACAATCACAGTGTGCCAGTCCGGCCGTCGTGCCCAGTTCTCTTCGGCAACCCGACAGCGACGGAGGCGCCGCCACGGACCCGGCGGTAGTGGGCAGGCCTCCTTGTCAGGCGACCGTGATCATGGGCGGGGCCTACCGACGGGATCCCCCGTCCGAACCATCCGCACGCGTCACACATCCCGGACGTTCAACTCGACAGATCCTCCGGCTTCGCTCACCGATCGGTCAGCCTGGGTCGGAGGATCGCGTGCCGTTGCGTCAGCGCGTGCCGCTCCCGTCCTGTTTCGTTCCCACGATGCACCGCGCCACACCCGGAACCCGGATCTTGCCTTCCTTCTCAAACTCGCTCACCTTCGCGGTGGCAATTGCCCGAATCCTCTCCCGCGCCGGTTCATCGACCTGCTCAAGGGCCGCAACTGCGAGCGAGACGTGCTCGCTGATCATCTCCCAATACTCCTCGGGCGATCGCGTCACCAGTTCGACGTCGACGTCCCACTCGGCAACCTCGCGCAGCCCCGCGGCCTCGTACAGGGCACTGACATGTCCCGGGGCCGCCCATCGGAACATGTTCGGCCCGTTCGGGTCGGGCGGCGCAAGCACCGCCTCGGTAGCGATTGCCTGCATGGCGATCGTCGTCCACGGGTTTTCGTCAGGCTTGACCCATACCGACGAGCAGAGACGGCCACCCGGCTTGAGCACGCGAGCGAACTCGGCTGTCGCCTTGGCCACGTCGGGGAAGAACATGTACCCAAAACGGACAGAGACGCTGTCGAATGTGGCGTCGTCGAACGGCAGCTCATCGGCGCTGCACACCCTCGTTTCTACGTTGGCGATCCCTTGCGCCTTAGCTCGCTGCTCGGCGATGTCCAGCATCTCCGGCACGAGGTCTGTCAGCACGACGCGTCCCTTCGGCGCCAGTCCCGCGATGCTCACACCCGGCTCACCCGTGCCCGCGGCAATGTCGAGATGGTGCTGAGCTTCGGCGATGCCGAGACGCTCGATCATCGTCGTCCCGACCGGGCCCAGCTGATCCATGATGACCGAGTCCCACTTCTCCCAGCTCGCGGACAGCCCGGCCCACGTCGCTCGTTGAGCGTCTCGGATCTCATCGCCGGTCGGCATCGGCCCTCCCGCTATCGATGCATCCACTGATCACCACGGCGCGCCTCCGCCCAAGTCTCAGATACTGCCCGATGAAGGGCTCGGAGGGCGACGACCACCATCCGGCATCACTCACTCCCGGCGATATGGGCGCCCTTGACTTCTCCGGGGACGGCGCGGTTGTGGGATACTCCCGCCGCAGGTATCAGCGCCTCCGAATACGGACGACGCCGGCGTAGGGAACCTGCTCGTCGACGAAGTAGGTGACGCTGATCCCCGATGGCAGCTGATCCTCGAACAGCTGGACGCCCGCGACGACCTGGCCCCTCGTGCGAGGCGGCCCGTCCGGCACCCAGGCGAAGAGCTCGTCAGTGATCGCAGCGCGATCGGCCGGCGTGAGCGCGCCGAGGTCCGGCTGGGACGAGTCGGTCAGGAAGACTCGCCAGGTCACGCCGAGCGGCGGTGCGTGCCTTGGAGGTATTCGAGAAGCTCGTCCTTGTCGGAGAAGCCCCGAAGCGAACCGTCGGCGATCTGGGCCCGGGCCGCCTGGACGGCCGCAGCCACGGCCTCGTCACCCACCTCGGCCCGCCACTCGTCAAGCAGTGGCGTGGGGCTGACGGTCTCCTCCGACATGGGTACCAGGGTAGATCAGCCGCCCGCCACGAAGGCGACCACCACGTAAGCGGCGTGGCGGTCGACGCTCTGGCCGCGGTGGTCGTACACCGTCGTGGTGCGCGGATCAGCGTGCCTGGCGGCGATCTGCACCTCCCTCAGCGGCACCCCGGCCTCGAGGGCAGCCGCACATGATGAACGCGGCCCGCAGCATGTGCGGGTGGACCGCGCCGATGCCGGCCCGCTTGGCGATCGAGCGCACCCAGCGGTGGGCGGTGCGCCGGTCGAGGCGGCAGCCGTCGTGGCGGAGCAGGAATCGGGCCCGACGTCCGCTCGCCGATGGCCAGGTCGATGGTCCGGGCCGTCCGGGGCACCAGCGGGATCACGGCGGGCTTGTTGCCCTTGCCGACGATGCGCAGGGTGCGATGGCCCCGTTCGAAGCCGAGGTTGTCGATGTCGGCCGAGCACGCCTCGCTGACCCGCAGGCCGTTGAGACCCAGCAGCACGGCCAGGGCGGCGTGGGCGTGGTCGACGCGTTCGGCGGCGAACAGGAACCCACCGAGCTCGGCCCGGTCGAGGCACGGGCGTCGTTGGGGTGCACCTTGGGACGCCGGACGTACTGGGCCGGGTTGGAGGCGATCCGGCCGTCGATGTGGGCGAAGCGGTAGTAGCCGCACACGGTCGACAGCCGCCGGTCGATGGTGGTGGCGGCCAGGCCACGGGCCTCCATGGCCCGCACGTACAGCTCGATCTGCGGGCGAGTGGCCTTGAGGATGTCGAGGCGGTCATCGGCCGCCCACTGAAAGAACGCCCGCAGGTCGTAGCGGTAGGCATCGAGCGTGCGTCCCTGGTAGCGGGCCAGAAACGCCGCCGCGGCCAACTCGGCCTCGTCGACGGGGTCGTCCCCTTCCGCGATGCGCTCGATCTTGGGCATGGGCATGGGCATCAATTCAGTCATTGGAACCTCCCGGAGTCGGTGAGATCTCCAGAGAACCTCGCCTCCGGAGGTTGTGCCATGCCGCCTCCCCCCGGCGATAGAGGGCACCGTCGATCAAGAGACTCGGCGTCGTTTTGGGGCGCCCGCCACGAGTCAGGACGCCGGCGCCCGGCTGGATTTAGCCGCAAAGGCCCAACCGCGCACACCTCTGAGGGTCGCCGGTCACATCGGGCGCGACGGCAGGATCGGCAGGTGCCAACGAGGCGGCAG
>JALYYN010000249.1 GCA_030946525.1 Actinomycetota bacterium
TCCAACGAGCGCGCTTCACACTGCGTCTCCTGTTGAGATTGCGGCGGTCATGGGCTCCGCGGTGTTGCTGGTCTCATCATCGCGAACGGGTGTGACAGTCTCGGCTCGCGGACGCCGGTGTGTGCTGCGCCCGTCGGGAGGGCGGCTCTGGCCAGGGTCGTAGAGGCACTCTCGTCGACCGTTGACCCGTCTGGCGGTGAGGTGCCCGCGGCGCTGCCAGATCTTGATCGTCTGGGTGGTCACGCCGAGTTCTGTCGCGATCTCGTCCACGGTGAGCATGCCCGCGGCGCGCAGACGCTGGCGCAAGTCGGGGATGCGCCGGCTCTTGCACAGTGCCGTGAGCGACGCCACGTTGAACGCCTTGCCCCATCCGCCGGTGACACCCCGCTCGTTCAGGATTCTCACCACTTCGTCGTAGGGGTGGTCGGCCGCCAGCTCCGCGATGAGCGCCACGGTGGCCTCCGGGGTGGTGTGGGCCTCCCAGGCCCGAAGCGGCCTGGGCAGCGTGATGCTGTGGCTGGCCCCGCCGGGCAGGCGGACATGAGCGGTCGTGCGCTCGTCACCTGCGAGGAGGGTGACGTCGGCGACCAGGAGACGGATCAGTCGCTTGCGTTCCCGCATGGGCGTGGCCGGGTCAGCCCAGAGCGCGGGGAGGTCGGCGGCAAGCGCCCGGATGCGGCCCTGGGTGGCCGCGTCGAGCGATGCCGCACCCTCCTGGGTGGCGCGGTCGTAGTCGTCCTGGGCGTCGGTGAGCTCTCGCAGCTTGTGGTTCCAGTCGGCCTCGAGTGTGGAGGCAACGAGGCGGTTGGTGGGGTCGACCGCCAGGTAGCGCCGTCGCGCCGCCTCCGCGGTGTGGCGGGCCCGCTCGACGGTCGTGGCCCTGATGCGGTCTGCCTCCGCTGCTCGGTCGGCCAGCTCGGCGCTGACCGCCAAGGCCGCCTCGATCCCCAGCGGCGAGAGCTCCTCCAGCACCAGGGCCGCCACCGCATCGTCAACGCCGGAGCCGCAGACCGTTTGGCACGGCGTCGTCCCGGCGGCGATCCCCTCCTGCTGGCACCGGTAGTAGGGGACCAGGCTGTCGTCGCAGCGCCGGTTGTACCCGACCGTCATCCGTCGCCCGCAGCGGCCACACACGACGAGGCCCTGCAGCAGCGCCGGGCCCTCCCGGGGCGGCCCGGCCCGGCGGTCGTCGCCCCGGGCGGCGGCGTTGGCCGCCAGACGGGCCTGGTTGGCCTCGAAGCGCTCCAAGCTGATGTAGCCGGCGTGGGCCCCGGGGATGAACACGGTCCACTCGGCGCGGGCTTTGATGATGCTGTGGGCCCTGCCGTTGATGTCGGTCACCTGGCGACGACGGCCGTAGAAGTAGGCGCCGGCGTAGCGCGGGTTGTGCAGCACGAACAGCGCGTGGTCGTGGCGCAACGGCCTCCAGTAGAGCTCGCCGGCACGGGGACCGCCATCGTGGCGGCCGGGGAAGGCGATCCCCTCCACCGCGAAGGCCTTCACCACGGCGAGGGCCGAGCCGGTGGCCTCGAAGGTGGCGAACAGGTGGGCGATGGCCTCCCGCACCCCGGCGTCGGGATCGAGGCTGACCGCGCCGGCGGCGTCGTAAACGAAGCCCACGGGCAGACGCAGGGCGAGCTCGCCGCGGGCGGCCTTGGCCAGGATCCCGCCTTGGAGACGAGCCCGCAGGAAGTGCAGCTCGGCCTCGCTCATCGTGCCCTTGAGCCCCAGGAGCAGCCGGTCGTTGATGGCCTTGGGGTCATAGAGCCCGTCCTCGTCGCAGATGAGGGTGCCGCTCAGCGCGCAGAGCTGCAGCAGCCGGTGCCAGTCCGCGTTGTTGCGGGCCAGGCGCGAGCACTCCAGGCCCAACACGATGCCGGCCTTGCCGAGGGACACCTCTGCGACGAGGCGCTGGAAGCCCTCTCGGTCCGCGGCCGACGCCCCCGACTGTCCTTGGTCGACGTCGATGACGATGACCCGCTCCGCCGCCCAGCCCAGCGCCACCGCCCGGCCTCGCAGGTCGTATTGGCGCCGGGAGGACTCGGTGTTGTTGGCAACCTGGTAGAGACTCGACTGGCGAACATAGAGGTAGGCGTCGCGGCGCAGGTGGTCGGCGGTGACCTTGGTGGACGCGTCGTTCATCTCAGCTCCTTTCGTGGTGAGGACGCGGCCGGGCGCGGCCGGTCAGAGGTGGGCGAGGGCCATTTGGGCGACGACGGAGACGATCTCGCCGGCGTTGCGCAGGGACGACAGCGTGGACGGGTCGGTGATCAGGGGGGAGCTGGGGGTCGATGGGCCAGCTGCGGGTGCTGGCGTCCCTGCGGCCGGCGCCGGTGCCAGGGAGGCCCACGTGGCCATCCAGGCCGCCATCCCTCGGCCGACGAGCACGCCGTAGCCGTGGCGCCATCGATCCGCCTGCCCGCCCACCACGGCGTCGCGCATGGCCTCGTAGCCCTCCACCAAAGCGCCGGGATCGGGGCGGTGCTCGGCGGCGGGAGCGTCAGCCACTTTTGGACTGCCTCGCCGCCTCCCGGCGGGCGAGGGCCCGCTCGACGGAGCGGGGGTGAACCGAGACGCCGAAGCGCTCGTCCACGGCGCGGGCGAGCGCGGCGGAGCTCATGGCCGGGTCGTCCGAGCGCAGCGCCTCGAGATGGTCGACGACCTCGTCGGTGAGCTTGTGTGCTCCCCGGGGCCCGGGCTTGGCCGGCACGAGCCCAGCCAGGCCACCAGAGGACAGCGCCGCGGCAGCGCTGTAGTAGGACTGGCGCGACACCCCGAAGTCCACCGCCGCCCGCCGCACGGTGCTGCCCTCGGACTCCACGCGCCGCACCATTTCGTACTTCACCTGCACCAGGTCCCGGGCGTCGAAGAACTCCGAGGAGCCGAAGGACTCGTCGCTGACACGCTCCGGGTGCGGGTTGAGCGTCCGGGAGCGAGCCAACTCGTCGCCCTTGGGGTCCCGTGGTCGCTTGGCCATGTCGCCTCCCAACTCGGTGTGTCCATACGATTATGCCTCGCCAGAGCGCCAAGGTGGCGGATACGAGGTCGACAACGCCCGAACTGCGCCGTTTACGTTGACTTAGAACGGAGCATTGCCGCCTTGTCGGTTCAGGTACAAGACCGCTCGACGGCATAATCCTCCGGACACTCACGGCGAAGTCTCCTTGACACCTGAGCAGCATCGAGCAGCGATCTCCTCCACCAGGTCGGCCAGCTCGACCAGGCCGGCGATGTGGAAGGGCGAGCGCCCCGCCGACACGACCACGAAGATGTCCGGGGCCACCACGTCGGTCCACTCAGCGGGCAACGACACCAACTCACCGCTGGCGTCGATGAGGTACACACGGTCCGCGCGCCAGTTCTTGCGGCGCTTGACGAACTCGAACTCCTGCCCAGCCAACGGGTGGAACGGATGGGTGACCCGAACCCGATCCCGATCAGTCAGGTCCTGGGGATCAGGTGCAGTTGACGAGTCGATCGAACGGCAGGGTCGAGGGCTTCAATACCAAGGTCCGCCTCCTCATCCGCCGGGCCTACGGCTTCCACTCCGCCGATGCCGCCCTGGCCCTGGTCATGCTTGCCGCCGGGCCGATCGAACTCAAGCTGC
>JALYYN010000266.1 GCA_030946525.1 Actinomycetota bacterium
GCGGAGTTGACGCGGTCCTTGGAGCCGGCGACGGTGACCCACAGGTCCCGGGGAATGGAGAGGACGGCCGCCTGCCCCTGCTTGGGGTCGATGTGGAGCACCATCATCGTGTCGCTGAGGCCCGCCCGGTCGCCCTCGACGGCCTTGCCGGCGGCGTCGGCCAAGGCGCCGCTGGTGTTGGCCCGGCTGTCGGAGCCGACCAGCAGGACGTTCATGGCCTGTCCCGACTGGTCGTCCTGCAGCCCCGGGATGGCGACCCGCTTGATCCGGCCGAGCTGGTGGCGCACGTAGAGATAGCCGCCGCCGGCGATCAGCACGCAGACGCAGAGCAGCACGATGAGGCCCTTGACCACTCCTGTGCGCCACGTGGTCCGGCTGCGCGGGCGCGTGGGGGGCCGGTCGCCGGGCCCCGCCATTCTCCGCTCGGTGGTGGGGACGGCCACGCGACGAGGCTAATCGAGCGCCGATCCGAGAGGGCGGCCCTTCAAGGAAGGGTCACGGCGACCGGATCCCGACCGGGGCCCCCAAAGGGTGAACGGCCTGCCTATGCTCAGATGGTGGCATTCTCTCCGCTGGTCGCCGAGATCCTCGGGCCGGACATCCTCGTCATCCTCGTCATCGTGGCCCTGCTCTTCGGGAGCAGCCGGCTTCCCAAGCTGGCCCGGTCGTTGGGATCGGCGAAGGCCGAGTTCGAGAAGGGCGTGCACGAGGCGTCGACCGGCACCCCCTCGCCCCCACCGCCCGATCACAGCGAGACGGTGACCCTCACCCGGGCCGAGCTGGATGCCATGATCGCCGAGCGCGAGGCGAAGGCGAGAGGAACGGCCGCCTCCGGCCCGGACTGCTGAGCCCGCCGAACTGCTGAGCCCGCCGGACTGCTGACCCGTCCGGACTGCTGAGCCGGTCCGCCAGGGCCCCCTGGCGACCGTCAGGGTCCGGGGCTGAACCAGCCCTGCACGTCGGCCACGAGGTTGGTCGAGCCCAGGTTGTTGAAGAGCGACACCTTCCCGTTCAGGACCCGCACGATCACCAGGTTCGGGATCGTCTGGCGGGCCCCGAAGTTGAGGTTGGACGCGAGGGGCCGGGCGGTTCCCGTCGGGAAGACTGTGAGGTAGCTGTCCGGGCCGGTGGCGTCGGTGGCGGTGACGTTGAGGACGACCGACGTGACGCCCGTCGCCGGCACCCCGCCTGCGCCGGCGACCGTCACATCCATGGTGGCGTTCCCTCCGATTGGGCCGACCGCGCCGCCGGTCCCGGTGCCGCTGCGGGTGTCGAGGATGCGGCTGGGGCTGATCGGGAAGTAGGTGGATCCCGTCGGCCGGGCGGCCGGGGCGGTGAACCACCCTTCGACGTCGGCGATCACGTCGGTCGACCCTGCATGGTTGTAGATGGCGACGCGGCCGTCCCCACCGACCTGGGCGATGACCAGGTTGGTGGCGGGCGCACCACTGGTGAAGTTGAGGTTCGACGCCGTGGGGCGCGCCGACCCGTTCGGCCACACCGACAGATAGCTCTCCGGCCCTGTGGCCCGGTCGACCGTCATGTTCAGCACCACAGCGGTCACGCCGGTGGTGGGAACCCCACCGACGCCGGTGACCGCCAGCTGGAGGGTCCCGCCCGGGCCGACCGGCGCTACCGCGCCACCGACGCCCGTGCCGGTGCGGGTGTCGAGCAGCCGGGCGGGATTGACCGGGACGTAGGAGGATCCCGAGGTCGCCGAGTCGGAGTACCACCCCTGGACGTCGGCCACGACGCCGACCGTCCCCGTGTCGTTGTAGAGCGAGATGCCCCCGGCCGTCCCGACCCGCGTGGTCACCAGGTTGGCCACGGGTCGTCCCGGCCCGAAGTTGAGGTTGGACGCCGTCGGTCGTGTGGCGCCCTTCGGCCACACGGTGAGGAAGCTCAGGGGCGCGGTGACGTCGGCGGCGGTCACGTTGAGCACGACGGCGGCGACGCCGGAGGCCGGTACCCCTCCCACCCCGGCAACCTTCAGGTCGATGGTGGCCCCCGGTCCCACCGGGGCGGCGGCGGCGCCGGTGCCGTTGCGGGTGTCGAGCACCCGGACGGGTGAGAGGGGGTGATAGGTCGCGCCGATGGACGCGGCGACGTCCGACCGCAACGCGGGCACGACGCCCTCGGCCATTTCGCCTGGGCAGTCGGTGCTGTTCAGGTCGCGATGACCGGAGATGGTGCGCACCGAGATGCCGCCGGCGGTGATCGTCGCCGTGGGGTCGACACCGTGGAGGGCCAGCTTCCAGGCCAGCAGGTTGCGCACCGCTGCGTAGGCGGCCGTCGGCACCGGCTCGGTCGAGAAGGTCCCGAGGATGGCGACGCCGGTGCTGTCGGTGTTGAAGCCCTCGGCATGGGCGCCCACCACCGCCTTGCTGACGCCGCCGTACCGCCCCTCGAAGACCGT
>JALYYN010000320.1 GCA_030946525.1 Actinomycetota bacterium
GGCTCGGGCGGGGCCGCCACCCGGCCGGCCCGCACGTCGGCCGCGGTGGCCTCGAAGTCGGCCCCGGCGATGAGGGCGCCCGGAGCCAGGTTG
Organism: Actinomycetota bacterium; assembly: GCA_030946525.1. Taxonomy (GTDB): domain Bacteria; phylum Actinomycetota; class Acidimicrobiia; order Acidimicrobiales; family AC-14; genus CADCTB01. Next base: position 94 of record JALYYN010000320.1, read on the forward strand.
GCGATCTCGGGTTCGTCGAAGGCCCACTCCCTGGCCACGGGGCGCGCCGGAGCGACGCCGATGGCGAGCGTGCTGGGCCCGAGGTCGCCGATGGTGGCGCCGGTGCACGGGTCGTCGCAGTACCGCACCACGTAGTCGCCGGGATCGAGGTCGGCGGGAACGGCGAAGGTGACGGCGGCCCGCAGGGCCAGGAAGCCGCGATGGCCCGTCGCCCGGACGACCAGGGGCCCGAGTGGGACATCGGTGGGCAGGACGCCTGGGTCGGTCCCTCCGTCCGCCCGGCGCAGGTAGGCGTCGAACCGCCGGGCGGGGACGGCGGTGGCCGTCGCCCCGCCGGTGTAGCCGACGAGGGTGGCGACGTCGCCCGGCCGGTAGCTCTCATTGACGGGGGCGAGCGTGCCGCCCGCCGCCGGCGCCGGCGCCGCCCCGACCACCAGTTGCACCGCTAGCACGACCGACGCCGCCGCGGCACGCACGCCCGTTCGTCGGCCCATGGGCGTCGAACCTAGGCGGCGATCCGGTCTCGGTGGGGGCCACGTAGCCTCGTCGCCATGGCGACGCCGCTCGACCGCCTTCCGGACATCGACAGGGCCACCACCACCCTGGCCCGCCACCTGGCCCACCTGGGGGCGGACACGCGGTCGGGCATCGTCGCGTCGTCGTGGTGGAGCGAGCGGATGCTCGAGTGGGCCATGTCGCACCCGTCGTTCAAGACCCAGCTGTTCCGGTTCGTCGACGTCTTCCCGGCCACGACCGGCGACGACGACGTCGTCCGCCACCTCGACGAGTACCTGCACGGCCCCGACGTCCCCAGGGTGCTCGACGTCGGCCTGGGCGTGGCCGATCACGTCCCGATGGGGAAGGCGGCGGCCGCGGGCCTGGCCCGGCGGAGCATCACCCACGTCGCCGAGCAGTTCATCGTGGGCCAGGGCCCGGCCCAGGCCGTCGAGGGCCTGCGCCGGCTCTGGGACCGGGGGAGTGCCTTCACCGTCGACCTGCTCGGGGAGAAGACGGTCACCGACGCCGACGCCGACCGCTACGCGGCCCGCGTTGGCGAGCTGCTCGACACCCTGCTGGCCGCCACGGCCGGCTGGCCCGCCGACGAGCGCCTCGAGACCGACGATGCCGGGCCCGTCGCCCGCGTCAACGTCAGCGTGAAGCCGACGGCACTGGCGGCCCGGTACGGGCCGCTCACCCGGGCCGACGGGTTGGCCGAGGCCAAGGCGCGCCTGCGGCCCCTGCTGGCCCGGGCCGCGGCGGGCGGCGCCTACGTCCACTTCGACGCCGAGCACTACGACGTCAAGGACCTGACCCTCCAGTTGTTCCGGGACCTGCTGGACGAGCCGGAGCTGGCCGGCCTCGACGCCGGCGTGGTCGTGCAGGCCTACCTGAAGGACGCACGCGACGACCTGGCCGACCTGATCGCCTGGTCGGCGGCCCGGGCCCGGCCCGTCACCGTGCGCCTGGTCAAGGGGGCCTACTGGGACACCGAGACGGTCCAGGCGGAGGCCGAGGGCTGGCCGGTGCCGGTGTTCTCGTCCAAGGTCGAGACCGACGCCAGCTACGAGCGATGTGCCCGACTGCTCCACGACCACCACGGCGAGGTCCGGGCCGCGTTCGGCACCCACAACCTGCGCTCCCTGGCCTACGCGGTGGAGTACGCCCGGTCCCGGGGCATTCCCGACAACGGCTACGAGATCCAGCTGCTCTACGGGATGGCCGAGCCGCTGCACGCCGCGGTGCGCAAGGTCGGCCTGCGGCTGCGGGTCTACGCCCCGGTCGGCGAGCTGGTGCCGGGCATGGCCTATCTGGTCCGACGGCTCCTGGAGAACACCGCGAACGAGAGCTTCGTGCGCCGCCGCTTCGTCGAGGGCCAGGACCTCGACGCCCTCCTGGCCCCGCCCACGGTCGACCGGCTGCCCGGACCGGAGCCGGCCCCGACCCGGGCGCCCACCGACGCCGGCGCACCGGTGGTCTACGAGCCCGAGCCGGTGGCCGAATGGCGGCGGTCCTCGGCACGCGCCGCCATGGCCGCCGCCGTCGACGAGGTGGGGGGGCACGGCCTCGCCGTCACGGTCCCGGCCATGATCGGCGGCCGCTCCGTCCCCACCGGGGGCGAGATCGTCTCCGTCGACCCGTCGTGGCCGTCGACGACGGTGGCCCGGTCGGCCCGGTGCGGGCCGGAGGAGGCCGAGCGGGCGCTGGACGCGGCCCGGCGGGCATGGCCGGCGTGGCGGCGGGCGACGGCGCAGCAGCGCGCCGCGGTCCTGTTCAGGGCGGCGGCGTGGATGCGGGAGCGCCGGGCCCGGCTGGCGGCGCTGGAGGTGTTCGAGGCGGGCAAGCCGTGGAAGGACGCCGACGCCGACGTGTGCGAGGCCATCGACTTCTGCGAGTACTACGGCCGGGAGGCCCTGCGCCTCGACGCCGGCGGGGCGGTGCAGTCGCCGCCCGGCGAGCACAACGTGCTGCGCTACCAGGCCCGGGGGATCGGCGTCGTCATCTCGCCGTGGAACTTCCCCCTCGCCATCCCCACCGGCATGGTCGTCGCCGCCCTGGTCACCGGCAACGCGGTGCTGTTCAAGCCGGCCGAGCAGACCCCGGGCGTCGCCGCCCAGCTGGTCGAGGCCCTGGCCGCCGGCGGCCTGCCCGACGGCGTGCTCGGGTTCCTGCCCGGGATGGGGGAGGAGGTGGGCGCCTACCTGGTCGAGCACCCTGACGTGTCGTTCGTGGCCTTCACCGGATCCAAGCCCGTCGGCCTGGGCATCGTGGAGGCGGCGGCGAGGGCCCGCCCGGGGCAGCGCTTCGTCAAGCGGGTGGTGGCCGAGCTGGGTGGCAAGAACGCCCTGGTGGTCGACGCCGACGCCGACATAGACCAGGCGGTGCCCATCGCCATCTCCTCGGCGTTCGGCTATGCGGGCCAGAAGTGCTCGGCCTGCTCCCGCCTGGTCGTCCTCGACGCCGTGTACGACCAGATGGTCGACCGGCTGGTGGGAGCGGCGGCCAAGCTGCGGATCGGGCATCCCCGCGACATGGCGGTCGACGTCGGACCGCTGATCGATGCCGACGCCCACGCCCGGGTCCGCTCCTACGTCGCTCTCGCCGGGGAGGAAGGTGAGGTGGTGCTGGCGGTGGACGATGTCCCTGACCAGGGCTT
>JALYYN010000352.1 GCA_030946525.1 Actinomycetota bacterium
GCGGATTGACCAAACGGGCGAGGCGCCTGGTCAAACAGGAGCGGTGACGGGACCTACGCAACCGCGGCGGCGAACGACGTGTAGAGGTCGGCGGGGAGGGGATGGTCGAGCTCCCAGACGAAGGCGATGGGCCGGTCGCCCTCATGGCTGCGGTAGCGCGCCGTGCCGAGGCACCAGAAGGCGCGATCGTCGGCTCGGAGCCGGCCGAACAGCACGACCTTGGTGCCTTCCTGCGCCTGGGCGGCGTACCGCCTGCCGGTGTCGCTGTCGACGGCCGTCGGCGCCTGGCTCTCCCAGTGGATCAGGGTGCGGCTGATGGCGTAGTCGCGGTAGCGGGTGGTGGGGGAGAAGCCCCCGCCGCTCTTGTCGAGCGTGAACGCGAACAGGTCGGCGCGGGCCTGACGGTCCCACCAGACGCCGGTCTGCCAGGTCGGCGGTCGGGCTCCCGAGCCCACGCCGAAGGCGGCGAGGATCTCGTTGCGGGTGTAGCGGGCGTGGGCCCGGAGAGGCACCCGGTCGTCGAGCTCGAGGGAAGCTTGGAGGTGATCGATGCGGTCGGCCAGAAGGTCGAAGAGCTCGACCAGCTCGGCTCGGACCTGCGCGTGTCGCCACAACTCCTCGACTGCCTGCGGCACGGACGACGAGGCCCGCAATGTGGTGACGGAACCGACCAGCATGCGCAGGAGCCGTCGACGCCGATCATCCAGCGTGGCGACGTCGGGCGGGTCGTCACCGGCGACGAAGGCCCGGTACCCGGAAATGCGTTCCGGGTCGTCGACGTGCAGGAGCCTCCCGACGGCGCGCAGCAGCGGGAGCTCGTCCGGGCCGGCAGGCGCCGTGGGCATGCCGGCGGCGCGGCGCAGTTCGGTCCAGGAGTGGTTCGACGCGTACACGTCCTCCAGCTCGAGGCCCGTGTGCGCAAGGTACTGCCCCAGCGAGCCGTCGCCCAATGACCGCAGCTCGGCGCACTTGTCCCGCCACACGCTCGGCACCGCGTCGCGAATGCTGCGCAGCACGATCTCCCGCGCCACCGGGTCCAGATCGAGGTTGCAGCCGGCGGGCAGAAACGGGAAGCCGGTTTCGACCTGGCGCTCGACGTCCTTTCGCGATCCGCCCAGAAGGGCGCGGAGGCGGCGGTCGTAGCGGAACTCCTTGCGGTGGGTGCCGACGAAGTCGAGCACCGTGCATACGCTCTTGCCGGTCGTCTTGCGCAGGCCGCGGCCGAGCTGCTGCAGGAACAGCGTCGGGCTGTCCGTGGGACGCAGGAGCAGGAGCGTGTCGACCGTCGGCAGATCGATGCCCTCGTTGAACAGGTCGACGCTGAACACGATCCGGACCTTGCCGGTGTCGAGGTCACGTAACGCCGCCCGGCGCTCGTCCTTGGGGCTGTCGCCCCAGATCGCCACTGCGGCCAGACCCGCGTCGCGAAACCGATCGGCCATGAACCGGGCGTGATCGATGCTGACGCAGAAGCCGAGGGCCCGCATCCGAAACGGGTCGGCGACCTTCAGGCGGACCTGTTCGAGCACGCGCCGGGCCCAGGCGTGGTCGGCGGTCAGCACGTTGGTCAGGGCGGCGACGTCGTAGCCCCGACCCCGCCGCCACGGCACGTCGCGCAGGTCCATGCCGTCGTGGATTCCGAAGTAGTCGAAGGGGGCCAGGTAGTGCTGGTCGATGGCGTCCCACAGCCGTAGCTCGGCTGCGATGCGACCGTCGAAGTGGCGGAGCACGTCGAGGCCGTCGGCCCGCTCCGGCGTGGCGGTGAGACCGAGGAGCTCCCGGGGCCGGACCCGGTCCAGCAGGGCCTCGTAGGACGGGGCGGCGGCGTGGTGGAACTCGTCGACGATGACGACGTCGAAATGCCCGGGCTCGATGGCCCCGATGCCGCTTGCGTTCAGGCTCTGGATGGAGGCGAAGACGTGCTCGAACCGGGCGGGCCGGTCACGCCCGACCCACTTCTCGCCGAAGGCGGCGTCGCGCAGGGCGTGGCGGAACGTGGCCCGGCTCTGGTCGAGGATCTCCTCGCGGTGGGCGACGAAGAGCAGCCGGTCGCGAGGAAGCGCGGAGCGGAGGCGGGCGTAGTCGACAGCGGCCATGACCGTCTTGCCCGTGCCGGTGGCGGCGACGAGCAGGTTCCGGTGGTGGCCGCGGATGCGGCTCACCGCCAGCTCTTCGAGCAGGCGGTCCTGGAACGGCCGCAGTTCGATCTCGACGGGGCTCAGCATGAGGCCGGGGCCGGCGTCGTCGACGGCGGTCCGTCGCCGGAACTCTTCGGCGTCGTAGGGGACGAAGTCGCTGCTGGCCCAGTAGCTGGTGAAGACGGCGGCCATCTTGGCCACCGCGTCGGGGTTGCGCGCCCCGGAGAGGCGGACGTTCCACTCGAGTCCCGTCACCTGGGCCATGTGGGTCAGGTTCGACGAGCCGAGGTAGGCGGTGGAGTACCCACTGGCCCGGTGGAAGATCCACGCTTTGGCGTGGAGACGGGTCGATGACGTGTCGTAGGAGACCCGGACCTCGGCCCCCAACTCGGCCAGGGCGTCGAGCGCCCGCTGCTCGGTGCTGTTGGTGTACGTGGTCGTGAGCACCCGCAGGAGCCGGCCGGCCCGGCAGTGGCGGCGGAGCACGTCGACCAGAGATCGCACGCCACTGAACCGGATGAAGGCCATGACGATGTCGACGGCGTCGGCCGATGGCACCTCGGCCCGCAGCTCATGGGCGACGACCGGCTCGCCCGGCGAGTTGGTGAGGATGGTGGTGTCGAGAAGGGGGGTGAGCGGCCGCTCGACGGGGTCGGGGGTGCCATCGGGGCGGAGACGGAGCAACGCATGCAGGACGCGCCCAGGGTCGACCGGAATGTCACCGTCGAGGCCGAGGTCGTGGTCGGCGAGCGATTCCAGCCGACCGAGAAGGGCGGCGGCCAGCCGCACGCCCTCGGACGCCCGCTGGCGTTCGGGTGCAGCGTCGATGGCCCGGGCCAGCAGGAGGGCGACGTGGCGGGAGACGCGGTCGGCCGACTCGGCGTCCAGCAGGTCGGTGAGCTGCGCCACCAGCCGGTCGCCCGGTAGGCGTCGGAGGACCTGCTCCAGCCGCCCGGTCAGAAGCGCTTCGTAGAGCCCCGCACCGGCCGCCTGTTCCACGGTCCGCAGTCTGGCCCGGCGCAGCCCCGCTCGACGACTCGCTCCGAAACCTGCAGCGGGGCGGCCAAGATCGGTGCGCCGAGGATCGGGCCGGCTCATCCGCGCGGGAGCGCGCGGTCGACGACGGCACGGCCATGCGGGCCGGCGGCGGCCACGCACTCGGCCGCCATGACGAGTGCGGCCGAACGCATCAGCATCGTGGCCGCAGGTAGGGGCCTGCTCCGACCGAGGTCCAGCCGGCAGCCCCACCGTCAGCGCGCCTCAGGACCATGCCGGGGAACCGGACGACCGGAGAGGGCCTCATTGCGGGCAGTCATGTTGCAGGTGATGGCGCCCCCGGTCCGCGCGTCGAGCGAGGCGAAGCAGGCCGGCGGCGGGGATCGAACCGCTCTCTTTCGGTGACGACGCGAGCGTCCTTGCCCTCAGCACTTCACCGGCAGGTGGTCCCGCCCGAGGTGGGCACGTCGGGCGGGAATGTCAGGTGCCCTTGTAGTTCAGGACCTGGTGCAGGGTGTGCAGGACGGTGACGAGGTCGGCCTGATCGGCCATGACCTGATCGATGTCCTTGTAGGCGGCCGGGATCTCGTCGAGCAGGGCGCCGGCCCGGTCCGCCAGCCACACCTTGCCGGCCATGGCCGTGGCCAGGTCGGCGTCGGTGAACAGCTTGCGGGCCTTGGTCCGGCTGTGGCGCCGGCCGGCGCCGTGGCTGCACGATGTCCAGCTCGCCTCGTTGCCCTTGCCCTCGACGATGTAGGTGCGGGTGCCCATCGAGCCCGGGATGACGCCGAAGTCGCCGACGTCGGCCCGGATCGCGCCCTTGCGGGTCACCCACAGCTCCCTGCCACCGTGGACTTCCTGCTGGGTGAAGTTGTGGTGGCAGTTGATGCGCCCGGTCTCCCTGCCGGTGCCGATGAAGCGCAGCACCTCGACCATCGTCCGGTCCATCATCGCGTTGCGGTTGGCCTTGGCGTAGTCCTGGGCCCACAGCATGTCGGTGACGTAGGCCTCGAACTCCGGCGTGCCCTGGACGAACCAGGCCAGGTCGGGGTCCTCCAGGCGGAGCGCGGCCTCCTTGGCCAGACGCCGGGCCTTGGCGATGTGCATCTGGGCCAGCTGGTTGCCGATGCCCCGGCTACCCGAGTGCAGCACCACCCAGACCCGAGCCCGCTCGTCGACGCACAGCTCGACGAAGTGGTTGCCCGAGCCCAGGGTGCCGAACTGCTTGGCCGCTTTGTCGGCCTGGGCGGCCGACAGGTCGGTGGCCGGGCGGTGGTCCGCCAGCCACTTGCCGGCACGGTTGCCGACCTGGTCGTGACCCTTGCCCATGCCGGCCGGCACCGCCCGCTCGATGCGACCGAGCAGCGGCTCGATCGAGTCGGGCAGCTGGTCCTCGGTGACGTCGAGCTCGGCGGCGA
>JALYYN010000360.1 GCA_030946525.1 Actinomycetota bacterium
TGCCAGCTACCTTCGGCTGGGGCCCGACCTCGGCCGGCTGGTCTCGGCCCACACGCGGAGCCTGCTCGGCGACATCACCTCCGCGGCGTGGCCGCCGTCGTTGCCCGCCGACGGCTGGACGGGGCTCGTGCAGCGCTCGCTCGACACGGTGCAGATGTCGCTGCTGGCCATTGCCGTCGCCGCCTCTCTGGCTGTGCTCGCCGCGTTCCTCGCCGCCCGCGACGACGGCCCGCCGCTGCGGCGCCTCGTCGGCGGAGGCGCTCGTCTCCTGCTGCTGCTGACCAGGGCCGTCCCGCCGCCGGTCTGGGCCCTGCTCGTGCTCTTCGTCCTCTTCCCCGGGCCCCTGCCGGGTGCGGTCGCTCTGGGCATCTACAACTTCGGCATCCTCGGGCGGCTCATGGCGGAAGTGGTCGAGAACCTCGACCCCCGTCCCGGCGCCGCCCTCCAGAGCGCCGGGGCCGGAGCCGTGGCTGTCTTCGCCTATGCCACCCTGCCGCTGTCGGTGACCCGGTTCGCGGCCTATTCGCTCTACCGGTGGGAGGTGGCCCTACGCGAAACCGTCGTGGTGGGCGTCGTCGGTGCCGGGGGCCTCGGCCGGCTCCTCGAGCAGCAGCGGGCCGCCTTCAATTACCCGGGCATGCTCGCCACCGTGCTGGCCCTGGTCGTCGTCTCCATCGTCGTCGACCTGGTCAGCGCATCGGCCCGTCGGTCCCTTCGTTGATGCTCCATTCCCATGGCGCAGTGTGGAATGCTGAATCCAGTCGACGCCCGCGAGGGGGAGAGGAGGGGTGCCAGCATGAAACGCCGTTGAGCTGGTGCCGCTCTCGCCCGGTCGGGCGAGTACAACCTCGGTCGGCTGTCCCCCGCCGGGCTCTCGCACCGCTAGAACCCGCGTACGCAGCCCTCCTCCCGTCCACTGCCCCAGTCGGCAGGGCCGGACGCGGCGTCATCTCGGTCGGCGTCAATTTCGCACGTCAGCACATGCTGACGTGCACCGTGACCGATCAGAGAGAAGGCAAGCCATGTACGAGCACAGCTGTGCGAAGGCAGGAGCAGAGGGCTGCGGCTACACGGTGCGGGCGGGCACCGAGGAGGAGCTGCGCGCCAAGGTGAACGAGCACGCCCGGAAGAAGCACAAGGTCTCCAACATGACCGACACGATCTATAGCTACCTGCGCAAGCAGGCCGAGCGCTGAGCCGGGACGAGGAGGGGCCCGCACCGGGCCCGGCCCGACCACCACGTGAGGAAGACGACGTGGTCGACGGGGAGGGACGCCGGCGATCTGGTGACGCGGAGCCCCGTGCTGGAGCTGCGCCGCCGGCTGAACCGGCTCGCAGTCGAGCTGGTGGCCCACGACCCCGGCACTCCCGAGGATCTGGGTCCCTGCACGGGAACCCGGCGGTGGGTTCCCTACACTCGGAGCCCGATGCTGCGCCGGAACCCGATCCCGCTGGCGGCCGCACTGCTCGTGCTGTCGACCGCCTGCGGGCCCGGTGTGGCCGACGCGTACCGCAACCACCTACCCACGGCGCCCCCGTCGGATCGCGCCCTGACCATCACCGGCGCGGGGTTCGCGGTGCAGGCCGCCGGCAACGTGGCCGCTGCGACCTCCGACGGCGCCTGGACAGGCGCGCTCGCCACGCTCAACCGGTACCTGGAGGCGGCCGTGCTGACCCCGCTGCGCTCGGGGGGCCCGGCCGGTGACCTGACCCCGATCCTCGGCGCCGCCGCGGCCGCACGGGCGATCCCGCCGGGCGCCGACCGGGCGACCCTCACCGACGAGGGCCTGCCGCCGGCGACCGGCATCCGCCGCGATGCAGCTGTCGCCACCCTGGCCGCGCTGGCCGGCCCCGATGGCACGATCAGCGTGGTCACCGCCCGTCTCGACCTGCGCCTCCGAGCCGATGTGCAGGGGACGCCCGTCACCATCGTCCGCACCGGCGACCTGATCCTGCAGCCGGACGGGGATCGCTGGAAGATCGACGCCTATGACCTCAGGGTCAGCCGTGACTCCGCCGACGCCCATACGACCACGACGGCCACGTCGCCGTGAGGCGCGTCCTGCTCGCCGCCGTCGTGTTGTTCATCGGGATGGGTGCCGTGGCGCCAACGCCGGGAAGCACGGCGTTCGAGGTCCACAAGGTCGACCAGGCCGCCCTGAACCTCACCGGGGACAAGCCCATCTTCGTGCTGGTCATGGGCCAGGACGCCCGGCCCGGCGACACCCAGTCACGGGGCGACGCCCTCCACGTCATCGGCATCAACCCGGCGGCGGGGAAGGCGACGATCCTCAACATCCCCCGCGACACCTGGACCGACGTCCCCGGCCACGGGATCGACAAGATCAACACCGGCCACTACTACGGCGGCCCGACCCTGGAAGCCAAGGCGGTCTCCGAGCTGGTCGGGATCGACATCCCGGTCGTGCTGAGCACGAGCTTCCAGGGCCTGTCCGACATGGTGGACGAGCTGGGCGGCGTCGACGTCAACGTGCCGGTGGCCATGAACGACTCGTTCTCCGGCGCCGTCTTCGCTCCCGGCCCGGTGAAGATGGACGGCGGCGCCGCTCTGGCGTTCGCCCGCAACCGCCACCTGGCCGGAAACGACTTCACCCGGACCCAGGACCAGGCCATCCTGATCCTCGCCGGGCTGGCGAAGCTGCGGAGCGCCGATCCCTCGCCCGCCAACACCCTGAAGTGGATGTCGGTCATGGCCCGCCATACCACCCTCGACGGCATCGGCCTGGGCGACCTGTACCACCTCGGCCGGCTGGCTCTGTCGCTCGACCCCGCCAAGATCCGCACCGCCACCATGCCCGGAACCACGGGTGAGGCCGCCAACCAGTCGGTGGTGTTCGTCGGCACCGGGGCCCCCGCCCTGTTCGCCGACTTCCGGGACGATGCCATCCTTCAGCAGAGCTGAGCGCCATCCTTCAGCAGAGCTGAACTCTACTCGTCCTGGTCCGGCTCGTCGTCGCGGCCGTTGTCCCCACCCGACGGGCCCGCTCCAGGGCGTTGCGGACGCTGCCCGTTGGCGAAGGCTCGTCGCTATTGGCTTCCTTCTTCTCGGCCTCGACGTCGACCGTGGCGTCGTCGGAGAGCCGGTCGCACTCCTTCTGGGTGGGCATGCCCGAACCGCTGGGGTTGCTCAGTTGACACCACTATCACGCGATTGCGCGAGGAGCCTGCGAAGCGGTTTCCCGCCGGCCGTTCGGGGGATGGCCTCGACGACCACCAGCTGGCGGGGCAGCTTGGCGGCGGAGAGGTGCTCGGCGGCGAAGGCCCGCAGGTCGGCCAGGGTCGGCGGCGATCCCGGCTCCCGGGGGACCACGTGGGCGACGACCCGCTCCCCCCATTCCGGGTCGGGAGCGCCGGCCACGCACACGTCGGTCACGGCGGGGTGCCGGAGCAGCACGGCCTCGACCTCGCTGGGGCTGACGTTCACCCCTCCGGTGATGACCAGGTCGCGGAGCCGGTCGACGACGCGGAGGCGGCCGTCGGACTCGAAGGCGCCCAGGTCACCGGTGCGGAACCAGCCGTCGGGGGTCACCGCCGCAGCGGTGAGCGCCGGATCGAGCCGGTAGCCCCGCATGAGCATCGGCGCCCGGAGGAGGATCTCCCCGGCGGAGTCGAGGATGACCTCGACTCCGGCCAGCGGGTGCCCGTCGTGGACCACGCCTCCCCAGGTCTCGGTCATCCCGTACGTGGCGACGAGGTTCTCGCCCGTCTCGCGTACCGGGCCGCCGCCCAGGAGAACGCGCCGGAAGCGGCCGAGGTCGACGCCGGCATCCCGCAGCCGTCGGACCATGGTGGGGACCAGGGAGACGAGGGTGGCGTCGGCACCGGCGACGGCGGCGACATCGAACCCGGGCAGGACCGTCACCGGGATGCCGGCCGACCAGGCCCGGCCCACGACCGCCAGGCCGGCGACGTAGTGGAGGGGAAGGCAGGCCAGCCACCGGTCGCCGGGGCCCATCCCCAGTGCCGCGCCGACACCGGCGGACGAGGCGGCCAGCCCGCCCCAGGTCAGCTCCACACCCTTCGGGTCGCCGGTGGTGCCCGACGTCACGGCCACCGCGGCGACCTCGGGGGCCACATCCTCGTCCGGTCCGATCCGGTCGAGGATCCGGTCGACCTCGGCCTGTGTCGCCCGGGGGTCGAGGACCAGGACCGCCTCGCCGGCGTCCCACGCCCGACGGACCGCGTCGGCCCCTTCGACCGGAGGCAGCCGGACGACGCGCAGGCCCATTGCCTGCCGACGCTACCGAGGGACGCCGTCGTATCCCGGCCGGGCGCCGGTGGCCCCGCCGTCCCAGGCGTCGGCCATGGCGGCGAGCTCGGTCGACAGCCCGCACCTCGCCGGGCGACGAGCGACGACGACGGCGACGTGGTCGGCGGCGACGGTCCCACGCACCCGAGGCAGGACGGCTCGCTCCAGCGCCTCACCGCGCCGGCCGTGGCCGGTCGGCACGATCGTCGTCTCGCATCCCTGTCGTTCGAGGAGCACACACTGGTCCCGCAGCGGCGAGCGGCCGCCGGTGAAGGTCAGGTCGGCCGCCAGCGCCACCAGGACGCCGCCGGGCCGGAGGAGCGCGGATCCCTCGGTGATGAAGCGTCGGGGCAGCTCGAAGCCTGTGGGCCCGCCGTCGGCGAAGATCCTCCGATCGGAGCCCATGTCGCCGGAGGGGACCCACGGCGTGTTGGCGGCGACCATGTCGAAGACGCCAGGCCGGAGGCCACCGGCGACGTCTGCCACGCAGGAGTGGACCCGGTGCCCGGGCGGGAATCGGTTGAGGGCAGCGGTGACCGATGCGGTGCGAGCTGCTCGCGGTGTCAGGTCGGTCGCCACCACCCGTCGGTGCCGCGCGGCCATGGCGGCGGCGACCACACCCGTCCCGGTGCCCAGGTCGGCGGCGCAGCCGGCCCGCGCATGCCGGCCCAACCGGTCGGCGGCGTCGACGAGGAAGGCGGTGTCGGCCCCGAGGTAGACCCGGTCGGGGCGGGCGCCGTCGCGCGGCAGGTAGGCGAGCAGCGGGCCGGCGGCGAGCACGGCGCCGCGCAGCCGCACGGTCTCGCACATGTCCTCGGCGATCCCGCTTGCCGACAGACCGTCCACATTCTCCTCGCCGAGAGCCGCCGCCGCGTCGCCCCTCGGAACGCGGTAGCCCAGGGCCAGCCGGGCGAGCGCGCCGCCCGCCGTGCTGTCGTAGCCGGCGACCCGGAGCGCGTCGCCCAGGGCGACAACGGCCGGAAGGCAGAGCTCCGCCGGGCGGTCGCCTGTGCCACCGTCGTGGTGCGCAGGGCCGCGGGCCTTGAGCGTCCCCGCGACGAAGTTGTAGTTGGCGAGGAAGGCCCGCCACGGTTCGAGCAGCGAGTGGACCGCTACTTCCACTTCTCGGAGAACTTCTGCGGGAAGGCCATCCCGGCGGCTCCGGCCAGCTGGCCGGCGAGGGGGTCGGTCCACGCCACGGCGCCGGCCCCGCCGGTGTCGCGGATCTTCTCGTGCCACGCGAATGCGAAGCCGGACACCTCGGCTCCGGCCACACCGGCCCGTTCGAGGATGAGCTCGAAGATCTCGCGCTCGCCGTCGGAGAGAGACTCGACGGCGGGTGCGAGCTTGGCCGCCAGGGCCTCGATCTCCTCTTTGGTGACTTCTCGGTCAGTGTCGGCCATGGTCGACCTCCTCATCGGTTCCTGTCCCTGTGTAGACGCCCGAGCGCGCACGCAGTTACGGCGTCGATCAACCGGCCGTAACCGGGGAGACCCTCCGGCGTCTGGACCGCCAACGACGAACGAGGAGCGAACGGCCATGACCGACCAGGAAGCGATCGAGACCCTTCCAGCTGACGACGCCGACGCCGGCGAGGAGACCGAAGTCGAGGGCTTCACCGCCATCAACACGACCCGTAGCAATATCAAGAACGTAGGAGGGATGACGACCTCCCCCGCGATCGGTGGTATCGGCGGGAAGGCTGAGATCGCCATCAAGGAGCAGGGGATCAAGTAGCGCAGACCCTGACCGGAGCGCGGCCGACGGTCCCGCCCGGCGGGACGTGCGAGACGGTTGCAAGCCGACGAGCGAGGAGATTCGACGTGAGGAAGACGACGGTGGCGCTCTTCGTGGCGTGCACCGCCTCCATGCTGGCCTGCGGAGGCGGGGGGACCACCACGGTGGGCTCCGGAGCGACGACCACCACGACTGCGGTCCCGGTCACCACGACCGCCGCGGTCACGACCACCACCAGGGCGACGGGGGCGACCACCACGGTGGCAGGGTGCGCGGCCGGCGCGTTGCCGGCGGGCGCCACCGACGTCACCTCCGCGGCCGGCAACTTCGATGGCGACGGGAAGCCCGACACCCTCCAGGCCTACAAGACCGCCGGGGTCTGGCATCTCCGGACCCAGCTCACCGCCGGTGGGAACACCGACGCCGCCCTGCCCGAGGTCGCCGCCACCGAGACGGTCAAGGCCCTGGGCGGCTTCAACATCGACGCCAACCTGGTCGACGAGGCGTTCGCCACCGTCGGCTCGGGCGCCTACACCACCCTCGTCGGCATCTGGCAGGCGGCCGGCTGCACGCTGACCCGGCTCACCATCAAGGCCGAGCGGGCGACGTTCCCGGTGGGGGCGTCGGTCAGGAACCGGGCCGGCCTCCGCTGTGTCGCCGGCACCGCGGTCCAGGGGCTCGAGGCCCAGTCGAACGCCGACGGCACCGTCTTCACCGGGAGCATCGGCAACTACGACGTGGTGGGCACCGCCCTGGTCCTGGCCAACTCGTCGCCTCCGCAGACCTTCGGCGCCTCCGACCCGGCCGGGCTCGCCTACGGCCAGTTGACCTGCGGGAGCCTGAAGCTGGGCTGAGGCCGGCGGTCAGCCCCCCGATCAGCGGCCGATCAGCGGCCGCTCAGCTGCCGTCGTGGGAGCGCCCGAGGACGGCGCCGTTCCGCAGCACCGACACGGGCCCGTCCTCGCTCACCGCGATGACCGTGGCCAGGGGGTCGTCGAAGCTGTAGCGCCGGCCCGACGTGTACCGGGTGCCCCCGAACGCCTCGACGGTCTGCTCGGCCGCGGTGCTGAGGACGGGGCGCACGCCGAGCCGGCGCAGGACGCCGCCGGCACCGAAGGCGGCGGCCCCGTCGACCTGGGCGAGGGCGTGGCGGAGCGGCGCCAGGTGGGAGGCCTGGCGGATGCGCAGGGCGGGCGGTGTCGGCAGCCGCTCCTCCACGGCCGGGCCGGGGTCGGTCCCCGCCCGGTAGACGAGGAGCGAGCCGATCCCTCTCGACCCGAGGTCGTGGACGGCGAACTCGAGCATGGCTTCCAGGACCTCGGAGTCGCCGGCGTCGGGGCTGGCGGTCACCGCGTCGATCCAGCTGGCGACCGGCGGCTCGTGGTGCCAGCTGCGCCCCCGACGCCCAGGTACCCGGGTCCGACAGCGGCTCGAGGATCGTGCCGGCGCTGGCGACCCGGCGCTCGTGGACGACGGGGCGCAGGGCGGCGTCGATCTCGTGCACCAGCATGGAGCGGAGGGCCTCGGGTCCCTCCGGCTTCAGCCCGATCTCCTCCAGCTCCTCGGCGAGCCGTCGCAGGCGGCCGTCGGAGGGCATGCCCGGACGATGGTCGCCTGCGGATCCGGGCTGTGCACCCGGGTTGTAACCCGAAGGTATCCGGTGTCGTCTGGACCGTCGACAACGAGCGAAAGAGCGCACCATGATGGAAGACCAGGACGCGGGCGGGACGATCCCCGAGGACGCGGGCGGTCCCGACGAGGCCGAGGCCGAGGTGGAGGGCTTCGGCGCGATCAACATCACCCGGAGCAACATCAAGGGGGCCGGGGCGATGGCCGCCCCCCCGGGGACCGGCGGCGTCGGCGGCCCGTCGCAGCTCGCCATCAAGGAGCAGGGCATCAGGTAGATCGGGGAGCGGGAGGGTCGATCGTGCCGGCGTTCCTTCTCGCCCTCCTCCTGACCGCCCAGCTGGGCGGCGCCGGAGGGGGGACGGCGGTGACGACGACCACGGTGGTGCCGCGCACGACGACGACGGCGGTCAACGTGACGCCGCCGCCGCCGACCGCCCCCCCTCCGACCTCCCCGCCGCCCACCTCGCCCCCGCCCACCGACCCCCCCCCGACCTCCCCGCCGCCCGCCGACCCCACCCCGACCCGGCCCCCGGCCC